>CAZWIN010000090.1:2260-9290 GCA_964633855.1 uncultured Chitinophagales bacterium | reverse complement strand
AGCCATACTCCTGTAACCCTGTACTGATATACCACGACATTACTGAGATTGGACAAGATGAGCAGTAAAAAAATTGCCGGTGACCAACGGATGACGAGCAGCGCTGCCAGCCACGACAAGTACCAGGGATGCAAAACCGGCGAGCATACGACAAAGCCGAGAAAGGCCAGAAATGTTTTCTCTATGAGAGAGCGATTGAGAAACACCACCACGAGTATCCATGTGACGAACAAGGCAATGCAAACCAGGTGTGCTGTGGTGTTCTCATTCAGAATACCATTGACCAGCGAGAACACTGATCCATTGAACTCAAATTGAGAATTGTACACTTTGAACGATTCGACAAGGCCGCCCGTAGGTTCGAAATATGCCCAGTAACCTACGGTGAAAACGAGCAATGGCAACGCCACGAGGGCATTTGACTTCAGGCCCTTCCTGGCATGAAGTAGCAATGGAACGACAAACATTGGGTAGAGCTTCGTGAGGCCGGCAAAACCAAGGGTGAATGCACCGGACACCGTCCGGTTCCTGATGATCAGATAGATGGAGAGCAACATTAACGGAATCCCCAGCGCGTCGATATGACCATCCAGACCAAAGTACATTATAGGAAATGGAGACCATGCGTACAGTGCCACCATGGCAGGATCGATGGCAAGACGTTTAAGGAGTAGGAGAAGCACGATCAGGGTGCACAATTCGCAGAGAGTAAGCAACAACTTCATTCCGGCAATAGAATCACCGAACAGCACATTTGACACAAAGAAGAACGCCTGGGCCAGCGGCGGATAGATCGTACGCATGCCCGGAAAGTTGATCTTGGAAGGAAGATCTTCACTGTGCAATGACGAGAGTTTTGGATCGTCCGGGGCGAGGGCAAATGGGTTGGTGCCAGACAGTGCGACCTTACCATCCCAGACGTACCGATAGATGTCGTCTGATGCCACAGGGGTGAGGGGAACAAGAGTGAGCCTGAAGAGCAAGCCAAAGAGAACGATCAACCAGAGAGTTGTTCTGCTCGGTGCGGTTCCAGCTCTGGCAATGAGAGTGTGTCGCACCACAATGCCGAAGGGGAGAAATGCCAACGCATTGATTGCGATAAAAGCGGCTACCCTACCTCCAGGCGGGATCGGGACATAGAGGCCAAGGTAGAGCAGCTCACTGATGAGACCCAGAGCAACAAGCTTCCATAGAGCCATTTACACCTTGACGAACAGGTATTTGAAAATCGTGAAGAGAATCTTTGCAGAAGCTTTGACTGTACCTGAGAGAGTTCCTGTCACTTTGGATTTGCCGATACGCCTCCGATAACGGACAGGGACTTCCGTGCATCTCAAGTTCAGTTTTGCAGCTTTTATCTGCATCTCCACCGTCCACCCATACGTTGGATCGGACATCTTCAAGAGCGTTAATGCATCGCTGCGAATTGCCCTGAAGGGCCCGAGGTCTGTGAATTTCTGCCCCCAGAACATTCGGATCAAGGTCGTTGCCAGCCAGTTCCCAACTATCGCTTGAGGGAGCAGCGCCCCTGGCTCGCGTTCGCCAAGCATGCGAGAACCAATAACCAAATCGTACCCTTGGTATAAGATGGGTTGTAGAACATCGGGCAGGTCCTCAGGATAGTCACTGAAATCGCCATCAAGGAAAACAATAACATCAGTCCGGTGGTGATGGAGATGCTCGATCCCTTTGAGGCAGGCATATCCGTATCCCTTTCTCGATTCATGGAGGACGGTTGCACCGGAACGCGTTGCATATTCTGCTGTTCCGTCCTCCGACCCATTGTCGACAACAACGACTTCGTCAACAAGCGATGGAATGTTCCCAACGACCAGCGCAATGGAATGTTCTTCATTGAACGCAGGTATGACTACTCCAATTCGTTGCCCTTCAAACATTTGGACGCTTCAGGAGAGCTGGCAGCACGATTATTTTTGGATCTCCTTCACAACAGGGAGATTCTCTTTATTCCACCTGAGGATTCCCCCCTCCATGTTCATCGTCGTGAATCCATGTGAGTTCAGAAACATCGTGGCTTGTTCGCTTCTATGTCCAGTTCGACAGTAGGCAATGACCTTTCTTCCTTTATGTCGCTCAAGTTCATCAATGCGTTTCTCAAGGTCTTGCACAGGAATCAGGAGTGCACCTTTCAAGTGGCCTGTCTCGCTTGCATACTCTTCCGGTGATCGCACATCAAGCAGGACGATACTCGTATCCTGCTCAGCCATCTTGTATGCTTCGGAAGGTGTGATCGCTGTCTGAGGTTTTTTTTCAGCTGTGCAAGCAATGCCTGCTGCAAGCGATAATACTACGATGGGGAACATCCCAAAGGTAGGCTTCACGTTCGTTTCTCCCTCCACTTATTCACTTTTCCCGCATCAACACCGGTGATGCATCCAAACTATCGATCTTGATGACCGCGCCAGTTGAGCGATCAATCTGCCCGAATTGCAGCACGCCTGTCGGGCACGACTGCACACACGCGCTGCAACGAACGCACTCGGGATCTTCCATGGGCAGCCCCTTATTGGCAAAGTTCATAACGTCGATGCCCTGGTGACACACTGACGTGCAGACGTTGCAGGAAATACACTTCTTTTTATTGGTAAGGATTCGGAAGCGGCTGAAACGGGAGTAGATGTGCATGAGCGCTGCAAGAGGGCAGGCAAACCGGCACCAAACGCGTCCGCTGAACCAGAAGTACGCCCCGTACCCCACTGCCCCCGCCAAAAACAAGTCAACAATGTGCTTGTAGTTGAGCTGAATCCCAAGGAGCGACCAACTTTGAAAAATGCCGTCGAAAGTTGCATTCACCGTTCGTCCGAAATCCGTACCCGGCGTTGTCCATCCGGTAACGCGGAGGATAAGCAATATGAAGGCAATCACAAGAATAGCCTGGCCGACCATATTCACACGGTTCCAGCCGGCACCGTGGGGCATTTTGTGACGGTGTGTATCACCCAGAGTCTCTGCCATTGCACCGCACGAGCAAATCCAACCACAATACGCCCCTTTTCCCCAAAAGTATACGATGCCCGGAATGATCACAAATGTCTGCACGAGGCTGATCCCGAGCCACCACCAGAGAGGTTGAGAGGTGAAGACATTCCAGACGAAGAGAGGCCAGGCCAGGATGATACCGAACGCACGCCAGTATTCGCGTCCGTGACCATAATTGACAACCGGAAAGAGTGCATCGGCTATGCTTTTGCCAACGCCAGAGTCGAACACCCCATTGTAGCCAAGAAACGGGAGAAGAAAATATGGAAGGAGAAACAACGGTACGAGTTGTATCATCGTAAGAGACAGGGTCTGCATTCTGACATACGGAGTCTTTCTCCGTTTAATCCGCCTGTACCCGAACACGACAATGAGGAGGCTGTACACGAGAGCATAATAGAACCCTCCTTCGCCAAGTGAAAGCATCATCGTTCCAAGAATCGTCGACTTGTCGGCAGCAGCGGCAGCAACAGACTCACCCAGCCCGCTGACAAATGACGGCACATTAAAGGGGAACCAATTATTTTGCTGGAAGAGCTTTGTTACTTCTCCACCTGCCTTCCAATTGTACACGAAGAGACAGAAGAGGAAAAAGAGCCCGAATCCTGTCCATCCTTTCCATCCCAATTCACCTCTGATCTTCACCCCTGTCCTGCGGAAGAACTCCAACGGCGCTTCGCGTCCAATCATAGCAAAGACGGCTTCATTCGGGAGGGTGACCTCCTTTCCTGCGGCATCAACCAACGTCACATCCTTCTCCCCGATGCTCTTCACTTGACTTTTCATCATCAGCGTAATGCGGCCGGGTTTGTTCGCTTCCCCCATGAACCCGCCGCTACTGGTGGTGACACGCTCGGAGGTGGGAGTTTCTATTGCCACATCCGCCATCGGGTCGGCCATCAGCTTGTTCAGACGCTCTATGTTATCCGGCTTTGGTCGGGAAAACTCCTCCTTGCGATACGAGATGGTCACGTAGCCGCCACATTGAGCAATGGCGATGGCTGTTTCCAATGTGCTGTCCCCTCCGCCAACCACGAGGACATTCTGACTGGCGTAGTCCTTCGGGTCATGCAGCCGATTGTACACTTTGTCACGGTTTTCTCCCGGTACACCGAGTTTACGGAAATCTCCCGATCTTCCAATACCAATGATCACTCTCCGCGCAAACACACTCTTCTGTTTTGGGATCACGACCTCGAAGCGTCCATCCTTTTTGAGTACTTTCTCAACTCGGGCCATGCGCGGCGTAATCCCATTCTCCAGCGTCTGAGCCTTCAGTTCTTCCACCAGCGGCTCTTTCACCTGCGCGGTGAACTGCAGGTCACCGGCCGGCGTCATGTCGGTTGGGTAGGTGAAGATTGGTTTCCCCTTGGGGAAATTAACGATGGTAGAAAATGGCTCTGCTGCCTCGAAAATCTCAAATCTTAAACCATTCTTCCTGGCTTCAAGTGCAGAAGCCATGCCTGAGACACCGGCGCCGACAATCACGATATCCATCAGGTCCGTGTCAGGCGCAATCGCAGTTGCCCTGGCCTTCTGGAAATCGGGGTCAGCAAGAATTGCCTGGACTGCTCTTGCTCCACTGTCGGAAGAAAACTTCAGCAGGGGAATTCCGGTCAAATCGCCGACAATGTAAAGGCCGGGAATGTTGGAAGACCCATCTGCGTTCACTCGAGGAAGCTTTTCTACCGCCCCTGCTGGCCACTTAGTGTGGAGCCATTTCGTGTATCGTGCAAGCATGTTCATCATCCACCTATATGATCCATCGGACAATCAATCTCAATCGTTCCCACCCTCTGGAGTGTACAGAACTTACGAACAGCAAAAACTGCAAATCTGGAAATACTGGCTAGAACTCATAGAACATTCCAGCAGCATAAACAAATCCACCTGCAATGTTTCGTCCATGCGTTGCGGTAGCAAACGAAACAGAACATCCCAGGTGATCAGAGAATTTGTAAAGAACCTTGGGGATCAGCGCGGTAAATTCTTGATTGTTCGTTGAGAGGCCGTACACGGATGCCGGCACGAAAACGGTCGGGACCGATGAAGTTGATTCCTTGCCTGACAGGAGAAGTATGATATACAGACGGCTATCAAAGAAACCGTAACCCAACTCCACATTGTAGAGCAATTCATTCGAGAAGCCGTTACCACGAAAGTTAAATGCAACGTCCCCTGTGACATACATCGGCAGGGGATAAAATGATCTCCCACAGAGCAGGACTGGCGCTATGTTGAACTCTCCATCTCCAAGGACCAGTCCGTTGGCCTCCTCGCTGTCGCCCGATGGTATGCCGATACGCAATCCACACGCAACTGCATAACCATCTTTGGCGAGCAGGCTGTATCGCGCCATCACATCAATATCGGCGAGGCCGCTGTTGGAAAGATTGGAAGTTACTGGGACAGGGGTCGAAGAGAGAGGAACGGCGGAGAGAAACTTCAAAGGGATAGAAGCAGTCACAGTGAGACGGTCCGTCACGCCAACTTCTCCTAATACTTGCAGAACATTATCCCGTACATCAGGAAAGGTGGGAACCTTTTCCGCACGATCATTGTAGATCGAATTGTAACCAATCGTGCTGAACCCCAATTGAACAAACCCGGAGCCTTGCTTGCGAGGCCATGGTCCAGCCATACCTGTTTCAGGTAAGCTGAAACACGCTACCACGAAAACAGCAAACCATTTGAAAAAGAACATTTGGCAGCTTTTGAAATGTTGGGACTAGAAGGTGATACACACTTGCCAACTACAGACTACATAATTGGTGTTTATTTGTCAAGACGTTTTCGGTCGACCGCATCCACGATTCGAGGAACGTCCCCCCACGTGTAGCCTCCATTCAAATCGGTCACGAAAGGCTTACAATAACATGTCGCGTTGTAAAAACTGTCCGGGTTTCTTATTTTGATACGACCATACATCTCCCTCACAGAGAGACAAACCATGCCAACATACAATCCTATCCCCCTTCAATTCACAAACTATTCCCCTGACGAGCAGCTGCACAGGGCGATGCAATTCTTCGATCTCTGCAACCGGCGACGCACAGTGCGTGAGTTCTCGGATAAATCTGTTTCACGAGAGCTCATTGATATGCTCATCAGAACTGCAGGTACGGCCCCATCGGGCGCCAATAAACAGCCCTGGAAGTTTGTAGTTGTCGAAGACCGTGAACTTAAACGACAGATCCGTTTCGCAGCTGAAGCCGAAGAGAAAGAAAGCTACAAGCATCGGATGCCGCAATCGTGGCTCGACGATCTGGCCGAACTGGGGACCGATTGGCAGAAAGAGTTTCTGGAAGTTGCCCCATATCTGATCGTTGTCTTCCGCGAAAAGTACAGGCTCGAAGGCGGCATACAGAAAAAGAACTACTACGTAGATGAATCCGTCGGCATAGCATGCGGCTTCCTGCTTGCAGCGATTCACAATGCCGGACTCGCTTCGCTCACTCATACGCCAAGCCCGATGAACTTCCTGAGCGAAATCCTGAAACGTCCTCCCAATGAAGCACCTTACCTGGTCATTCCCGTCGGGTATCCGAAGGAGGATGCAACCGTTCCGGACATCAAGAGAAAACCGCTCCACGAGATACTGTGCCTGAATACCTCCAGATAGCCACGATAGTTGCGCCACGTAGGAAAGCTCCACGATGGCATTACTTCGACATCCTCGTTAGCCTGTCAAACTGCTTGATGGTAATGGCCTCGCGGGAAAAATCAATCAGGCCCGCGCTTCGGAATTCATTCAGGGTCGTTGTGACAGTTTGACGCGCTGAGCCTGTGAGAAATGCTATCTCCTGATGGGAGAGATGCATTGTGATCGTCACAATGCCTTGCTTTACCTTGCCGAACTCCTCGGCGTAGCCAACAAGGAAGCTGGCCACCCGTTTGCGAACATCCTTGAACACAAGATCGGTCACGCGCTCTTCAAATTTTTTCATCCGGAGGCCGATGCGTTTCGTGACGTTAAAATTGAGGGCTGGATTCATCATCATCAGCTTTTCAAAATCTTCCTGCTTGACCG
>CAZWIN010000090.1:0-2250 GCA_964633855.1 uncultured Chitinophagales bacterium | reverse complement strand
TCACGACATCATCCAGCGCCTGGGCTATTTCACTTCGCTCCGAGCCTTCTTCAATAAGGGCGAGCTCTCCGAATATCTCACCGGGGCCCACGACTTCAAGAATCACCTCTTTCCCATCCGGGTTCAGTCGCGAAATTTTCACATGTCCTTTCTTCAGCAGGAAGATCGAGCGAGAGGGTTCATCCGGGAAATAGATGGGCTCGTGCTGCTTCACTTCACTCATAGATGCAACGCGGTTCACTTCCATCATCGCGTTCTCATCCATGCCCTCGAAGAGATTGAAGTGGTTCAGGTACCAAAACTTCGTTTGTTCGGCCATAGGAGATCCGTTATGATCTGTAGGTGTGAACCTTATTAAGAAGGCGGTGGTCCGGGACTATTCCAGCAACACACAGCGAATTGAGAGTGTTCCATTGTGGCGGGTTGCAGGAGTTGTTCAGAAGCACCCATCAAAGATACAGAACAATTCGACCGTATTCAATTTTGGCGAACCGGGATAAGCAGCGGCTCGACCTTGTGGTGTAACTACATTCGTTATCGGAACACGATTTGCGTTGCGCTATAGTTAAGTATAGTATACTTTAGCACATGTGGTTCTGCTGTCCGCTGGATGACAATTGTAAATTGGTCGCAGGTTTGTTTCGGGACAAACGGAGGGATTTTGACCTGAATGCGATTCAGGAGTAGTTCCATCGGTCGACGCTTGCAGCTCAGCCATTTCCACTGATGGGAACCACATAACGGCTATCGAAAGGCGAGGTGTAGGAGATTCCGATTTTCGAGTACAGACCATGCGGGATTCCGATGTCTGCGAGAAACAATTTGCCGGTCTTGTCGGGCTGCAGACCGGTTTTGGGTAAGGCAAGGGTCAATGTTTGTGTCGGATGAACATAGCCGCCAGCGTCAAGGCCGGTTGTAGCATCAATACCAGAGGGGACGTCAAGAGAGAGAATCGGCGCCTTGGCTGAGTTCGCCCAGTCAATAAGTTCAAGAGCCCTTCCTCTTGGTGCTGATTGGAGGCTGTAGCCAATGACGGCGTCGAGAATGAGATCGGCACTTCCTTGTTGAATCTCCTGCAAGGCAGCTTCTCTTCCGCCGGCTGAATGGAATATTTTCCGCTGAAATAACGGAACTCCCTCCAATCGTTCAGCTTGTGTGATGCACAGTCGAACGTTGACGTTGCGATTTGCAAGATGAAGCGCTGCGCAGATTCCTCCGCCCCCGTTACCCCCGGTACCTGCGAGCACAACAACCCGGGCCTTCTTCCAACCCCCACCAAGCATTTCAATTGCAAGAGATGACAAGCTCCGACCGGCGTTCTCCATCATCTGAAAGAGATTGGGGCCTGTTTCCTCGGCTGCGATACGGTCAATCTCTCGCATTTGGTCGGTCGAGACTGCTGGGACAAAAATCCCCGTGTCCGTGCGAAATTTGAAGCTATCCATTGGTTCCATCGATTTTTCCACTGTGAGATAAAGCCAGCTGCATTGAATGGAATGCTGTAACCATCTTTTTGCCAATTTATTGAAAACTTGCGATAAAAAAAGAGTGCAAACTGTCTTCTGGCTGACAGAAGTCCCGAAAGTGATTCGGCACATTGTTGCAGTGTATTTCGAGCCGACGCATTTGACTGGAACTCTTTCTGTTTGGAAACTGTCACAGTATTTAAGCATCTACTAAAACACTGTGTCGAAAAACCCATGGAGAAGATATACATCGAAGGCAAGCTCTGTATTGGACCTAACTTCTCGAAAACCGAGTTTGCACTCATCAAACGGAACCTTGCCGAACAAAAAGGATTATCCACGCTGGCGGACTTATTAGGAACGTCCGGCAACATCCAACGGCTGAAAATCCTCTATCTCCTCCACGCCCACAAAGAGATGTGTGTGTGCGACCTGGCTAAAGTCCTGGAATTGACGGATTCCGCAGTTTCAGAGCTCCGAAAGCTTAAGGACAGGAATATCGTGAAGACAAGGCGTAAGGGACAGACGATTTTCTACTCACTTGTAGCAAACATTTTCACAACCAATCTGGAAGATATGTTCACGTTGGATGAGACCAAGGAACGGTACGCATTTGCATTAGGCGAAGGGAGATAACGATGGAAAAGACATCGGTATCAACAATCGGTGGTATTGTCACGGCCGTTGTTGCGTCACTCTGCTGCATCGGGCCGGTTGTTCTGACTCTATTAGGAATCGGAAGCATCGGAGCCTTCGCCGTCTTTGAACGCTACCGCCCGTATCT
>CAZWIN010000089.1:0-9390 GCA_964633855.1 uncultured Chitinophagales bacterium | reverse complement strand
TGATGAATTTGGCGTCACCTCTGCTGATATTACCCTCTCTCCTGAATTGATGAAGGTCGAAAATGTCATGTTCAGGCTTTCACGGGAGGACACAGCAAGGCCATTCCTTGCATCTGTACAACCGCAGGATATACGCACATTGCTTGTGAAATTCAGTGAACCACTAGATTCATCAATGTTTGAAAATGCAGTGTTCACACTCAGGGATACGCTGAACAATGATGAGATTGGATTCAATGTTACCTCGGTGACCAGGCCATCGTTTGCTTCGGCCTTTCTTGTTCTCTCAACAAATCTTGACAGTTCAAGAGTGTACCGGCTTGCTGTTCAACATGTGTTTGATACAGCAGGAAACAGCATTGATACATTGAATAACCGGTACATATTCAGAGGTGTTGGAACCCGCGATACAAGCAAACCACTCCTTACATTTTCAGGATTGAAGGATAGCGTGCGTGGATATTCGCTCAATCAGCCGGTGTTTTTGAATTTCTCTGAACCTGTGGACAAGACGCCGCTACCATCTTCAATTACCTTTGTGGATACTTCACGAAGGCCAGTGCCTTTTGATTGTTTATGGCTTGGTGCTACCAATGCTGCCATTGTTCCGCGCCGGGAGCTTTCCTCAAAATCATGGTACAGAATTACTGTGGTGATGGATTCCATTCGCGACCTCTCAGGCAACGGCTACCACGATTCCCTCAGGGTAATGAGTTTCGAAACGATGGATTTGCGGGTGACAGGAGTAATTGAAGGAACGGTGATGGATGAAAAGAAGGACAAAGGCGCAATCTACTTGACGGCACAGAGTATAGACCGTGCTTCCGGAATACAGAAGACTGTGCAACTCCCCGGGCCGGGACGATTCATGCTGGACAGGTTACCTGAAGGAAACTACACCCTGAGTGCGTTTCGTGATGCTGACAGTTCGGGTGGATATTCTTCCGGATTGCCTTTTCCGTTTAAACCATCCGAGCGGTTTGTTGCCGGAGAAGATACGATACAGGTCCGTGCCCGCTGGAATGTCGAAGGAGTGCTGCTGAAGCTAAAATAGCGGGGTTATTTTGGTGGCCGTTGCGGCGGTATTTTGTAAACCTTTTCCGGGACCACCCATGCATCCTTGTGACCGCCTTCCCTGAGCAGTCTGGCGAAGCGATCAGCTTCGAATCGAGTCTGGAAATCTCCTCCTCTCAGCTTGTATGTCGGTGGATCGTACACAAGGTAGAATGATTCCTGGGTAAATTGTGCCTCGGCGGCTTCCTTTGCCGCATTAGCGTCATCAATGCTGTTGGAAGAGAAAATCTGCACCCGGAACCCTGACACAAGTTCCATCGTATTTTGGAGTTCTTCGTCAGGAGATGTCATCGAATCCCGATGGTTTGAAGCTTCATTCTTGAGAATAGCTCTTGGTTCGGGATCAAATTCAGATGGCTTGAATCCGGCTTCGTAGTGACGCGCCTCTTCGGCAGACCTGTCTTCCTTTGTGCCGGCCTTTTCTGCCGAACCACATCCCGCCAGAAGCACACCTGTAAAGAAGATGCAGAAAATTGTCAGGATGTTCTTCATTGAGTAAGTTGTGCGACCCATGCGTCTTTGTAATCCTCCGGATACTCCTTTACCATGCGGTCCCGAAATTCTTTGGCTGCTTCCCGCGTTTCAAAAAAACCGAGCCGGATTTGGTAAAGAGAAATGGCAGTGTTGTAGTCATTGAACACCGGCTGCCGGTATCGTTCTCGCGCAAGCGCCTGAATCCGGCTTGCATTCTCTGCATCCTTGAATGCTCCGATCTGCACCATAAAACGAATTTCGGGGTTGTGCTGAACTGCGGGCGATTCAGGTGGCCGGACTGAACTGGTGGTTGCAATCGTATCTGTTGTTGTGCTAAAACTGACAGGCGGATCTGGAGGTTTTTGAATTTCGACAACAGGTGGTGGTGTGACCTTCTCCGTCTCTTCGACTGATCCACAGCTTTGAAGCGACGTCATCGCCGCAATGACCAGTATTGAAGTGGGGAGAGTGTTGAACATCTAATACCCTTTGGTTGCCTCAACTGGTTCACCTAGTACGATTTTCACGCTGGCGCTTGCACCAATTCTGTCTGCGCCACTTGCAACCATAGTGAGTGCATCTTCACGGCTTCTCACACCGCCCGATGCCTTCACTCCCATTGCACTTCCGACAATCCGGCGCATGAGTGCGATATCACCTGCGGTTGCCCCGCCCTTGCCGAATCCGGTTGATGTTTTCACGAAGTCCGCTCCAGCGCGCTTACAGAGAATGCAGGCTTGAATCTTCTCTTCGTCATTGAGAAATCCTGTTTCCAGAATCACCTTGCTTAAGACGCGATACCTGCGTGCAGTACTGACGACAGCAAAAATATCGTTTTCGACGTATTCGAATTCTCCTGACTTCAGCATCCCGACATTCAGGACCATATCCACTTCCTGGGCACCGTCGCGTATGGCTTGCTCGGTTTCGAACGCCTTTGATGCCGTGGATGTTGAGCCAAGAGGGAAGCCGATGACTGTACAGACTTTTACTTCAGTCCCTTTGAGACGTTTCGCGCTGAGTGGAACATATCCGGGGTTGATGCAAACACTGGCAAAGCCGTACTTTTTTGCCTCAGCACAGAGTTTCTGGATTTCAGCGATGGTGGCATCAGGCTTGAGCAGGGTGTGGTCTATCATTCCGGCAAGATCGGGCTCAACGCCGCCTGCCGCTTCGATACCCACGCCGGTGGTAATACGTGCTGCTCCGCTGCCAACGATATTCCGTACGCCCTCCTTGTTATGGACCACACAATGGCCATCGGAGCAGACACCATCCTTGCAGCAAAGATGGCCATCTTTCCCCTTCAGTTTTTCATTCAGGATTTCAGTAATTATGCGGTCTATGGTTTCGCGGTTCATGTTTTCCTTCAAAAATCATTATCTCCGGTAGCACGGGAGCACGATGAAATATAATCGAAATGTGGGGAAATGCAAGTGTTTGTCCAATATGATGGAATTGTGGCAATGGACGAACGAAGTATCCTGGGACTACCTCATGAGTAACATCTTCTTTGTACTCATTGTTCTTTTGCCGTTTTGTCCAACGGCATCAAGTCTGTAGAAATACACTCCGCTACTAACAGGCTTGCCTGAGGCGTTGATCCCATCCCACGAAACAGTATGACTGCCCGAGCTCACCTCCTGGTTTACAAGTGTGGTTACTCCACGGCCAAGAATATCAAACACCTTGAGAGTGACAAATCCGAAATCTACAATCTGAAATCCGATTTCCGTACCCGGGTTACCCGGATTCGGATAATTCTGGAATAATTCAAACTCTTTCGGCTGTGTTATCGGTTCGCCGACTGAAAGAGCCGGTCCCGGAAGGAAATACTCAAGCGCATTGTCAATATGCGCACGCCAGTTGCCCCAACTGTGACCTTCGTGGTACTCGACGTACTGGTGCGGATAGCCCTTTGATTGCAGAATGGGGATGAAGTTTCGGACAAGAGGAATGAGTTGAGGGATATCGTATGTGCCAAGGTCAAGATACAATTTGAGATCCAGCAACGGGCTGTTTTGGAACCCATTAGAAATAGCATTGACGATATTGCTTGAGTATGCCGCGATATTGCCGAATGTCTCGGGATGTGAGTACCCGAGCCAAAGAGCAATGTTCCCGCCGTTCGATGCACCGAGTGTTGCCCGGTGCGCCGGACTGCGTTGCGTGCGGTAACGTGAGTCAATGTACGGCATCAGTTCATTGACAATAAACGTGGTGAATTGATTGATTTGATTCCCTGCGTATTCGTCCGTGCGGTTTACGGGCGGCACAAATACGGCGATGGTTTTTTGGATGCGGCCTTGGGAGATGAGAAAATCGAGAACGTTATTCATTTGCGCGAGCGTGACATACTCGAGCCCGTCGTGAACGATAACAACCGGGAAGCTATCCAGTGGGGAGCCGTAACCCGGTGGAGTATATACTCTGATCGTGCGCGAATTGCCGAGGCTGCTGCTGAAAAATATGGTGTCCCGCAACGTGCCGTGTGGAATGCCGGGATAGTATTGGATCTCCGGTGCGGTGACGTATGATGGCATGCGTAACTCGGAGTTTGGCCCGAACCCTCCGGACACCTGGTGAGGATTTCTCGGATCAAGTATCCAGTTGCTGCCGTTGAGAACGAGTTTGTAGTCGAGCCTGGCATCTGACTCAAAGGTCCTCGTGTGATACCACAAGTTTGTGGTGGAGAGCTTGGTCATCGGAAAACTTGAGGCTGTCCAGCCGTTGGCATCGCCGGGAACCGTGACGCTGCTTGCAGTCCCCCGATACAGGAAATGTGTAAGCGTATCGTATTCAATCAGAGGAAAGATCGGGTTGGCAGCCATGAAGCTATCAACGATTGCGGTACGTTCTACTTCCGGGGCCGAATTGACTCGTGATATAAAGTCGTCAAAGGTTTGCGCATTGACATTTATGAATACAAAGGCGAAAAGAACAAGCAGGCAGGAATATTTCATGGCTGGTTCGTAGGAATGTATATTATGAATTTGTCGGTAATGTACCCAAATCAATATCCAGTGACAAGTTGCTGATAAGCGTGCCTGTCTGTATATTATTCAGGTTAAATGAAAGGCTCTGACAATGTCACAATGCAAGAACTGCGGCAGCTCTCTCACAGGTTCCCCGAAGTTTTGCCCCACCTGCGGCAGCCCTGTCGAATTTGTTGCAGATCCGGTGAGTACTGCAAAAGAAATCCCTGATGGTTCCAAATTCCGGCGTGCGGGAATTGTTCTTGGTGTCTTGCTGCTCGCGGGGCTTGTTCTCTATATCATCTACATCAACCCTTCGGCGCATCCTGTGATAAAGGAACAGCCGGTCGTTGATTCTGCAATCACATACGACTCGAATTTCGTTATGATGTCCGAGGTATCGTTCAGAGAAGAAGGGAGCGATCTTGTCTTTTCGCTCGATGAGCTGAAAGCAAAAAAACTCATCCGCTTCGAGTACAAAACACCGACAACTGTTCGTCCTGTAATGGCATATATTGCGCCCGATGGCAAGCTTGTTACAGCCATCAGCGTGAGCGAACATTGCGGTTCGACAGAATTCAAAATCAAAGGCAATCAGCTTTACTGTGCACACTGTCCGTCGCATTGGGATATCATGACAATGGAAGCATACGCGTGCTGCGGCAAGTATTATCCTGATCCGATTCCGAGTAAAGTTGTTGGTAACGATGTCCACATTCAGAAAAGTATTATTGAGAAATGGGCGGGGAGACTTTAAGGAATGAGGAATGATGGAGTAGTGGATGAATGGATTGTTTTTGAATTTCAGATTCAGAATTTTGAACTTGTAACTCAAAACCCGCAACTGGCAGCTCATCCTGTATGCCTGATATTAGATTGATCCATTGGAACGCAGACGAAGCCAAAGAGCGGGCGAAGCTACTCAAGTCTGCCGGCTACAAGGTTGATATTCTCTCAATTGCTTCACTCGGTACACTCAAGGCTCTTAAAGCAGAGCCTCCCGCTGCATTCGTCATAGATCTGTCACGTCTTCCGTCGCATGGGAGGGCAGTTGCATTGGCACTGCGGCAATCCAAAGCGACTCGATCAATTCCCATTATCTTTGTTGATGGGGAATTGGAAAAGGTGGAAAGGATACGAAAACTTCTGCCCGATGCGTCATACACTTCATGGAAAGGAATCCGGAGTAGTGTGAAGCAAGCCATATCGCAACCACCTACTAAACCTGTGGTACCAGAGTCAGTGCTTGCGGGATACTCGGGGACCCCGTTGCCGGGGAAACTGGCCATAAAAGAGAACTCCGTTGTTGTGCTTGTAGAAGCTCCGGAAGATTTCGAGCATACTCTTGGGGATTTGCCGTTGGGAGCGAAGCTGAACAGAAACGGAAAAGGAAAGCGTGATATTACGTTATGGTTTGTCCGCTCGACAAAAGAACTCGATAGGGGGATGGAACGAATAGTGAAAGATGTTTGCGAAGGTAAACTCTGGATCATCTGGCCGAAGAAAGCGTCGGGAATTCAATCCGGTGTTTCCGAGCCGCTGGTGCAGAAGTCAGGGTTGGCAGCAGGTTTGGTGGATTTCAAAATCTGCGCGGTTGATCAAACGTGGTCGGGACTGCTCTTCACGAAAAGGAAAAAGCAATAGAACAAGAATCAAACTTCAAAAGTCAAGTACCAAACAAATCCAAAATCTCAAGTACCAATCTACAAACATAAGCTCTCCACCACTCCATTCCTCCATTAATTCACTTCTCCTATCGGCTCAATCCTCGAATATCTTCCCAGGATTCAGTATTCCGTTCGGATCGAAGGTTCTTTTGATGTTCTTCATCAGTGTCAGTTCTGCCTGTGAAAGCGCTATCGGCAGATACGATTTCTGAGAATAGCCGATACCGTGTTCACCGGAAATCGTGCCGCCGAGAGAAACAGTAAGGTGAAAAATTTCCCGTATCGCCGTATCGAGATGTTTCTCCCATGTTGCGTCGTCAAGTGTATCTTTGAGAATGTTGACATGGACATTACCATCGCCTGCGTGGCCGTAACAAATAGAAGTGATGCCGTACTTGCGGCAAATATCCTTTACGCCGCGCACGAGTTTCGGCAGGTTGGCGCGGGGAACGACTGTATCTTCTTCCTTGTAAGTGGAGTATGACTTCACTGCTTCGCCCATACTCCGGCGGAGAGCCCATACATCAGCGACCTTCTGTTTATCCTCCGCAAGAAGCACATCGAGCGGCTTGAACTTTTCAACAACCTCCGCAATCACCTCGATATCGTTATTCAGGGCATCCTCGTAGTTGCCATCCACTTCAATCAAGAGTTGGGCTTCCGCCTCGCCGTTGGGAAACTTCTTGTCGAGGCGCTCCTCAGCGGCACGTACGGCCGATCTTTCCATAAACTCCAGAGCCGAAGGAGTAATACCATGCTGGAAAATACTCGCCACCGCCGATGTTGCATCTTCGAGTGAACTGAAAGCCACAAGCAATACCCTCCGCATCTTAGGGAGAGGGATCAACCGGAAAATGATTTTGGTGATGACGGCAAGTGTTCCCTCACTGCCGATGATAAGCTGGGTGAGATTGTAGCCGGAGACATTCTTCAATACCCGTCCACCGGCGTTAATAATTTCTCCGGTAGGAAGAACAGCCTCAATGCCAAGGACATAATCCTTCGTAACGCCATACTTAACAGCTCGCGGGCCGCCGGAACATTCTGCAAGATTGCCGCCAAGGTGACAACTTCCCCGTGAGGCTGGGTCGGGTGGATAGAACAACCCGCGGCTTTCCACCTCTTCCTGAAATATTTGTGTGATTACCCCCGGTTCAACGACGGCCTGATAACTCTTGTCATCAATCTCAAGGATGTGGTTGAACTTTTCCATTGAGAGACATATGCCGCCTTTGATTGGTAGCGCGCCCCCGGAGAGCCCGGTTCCGCCTCCGCGCGGAGTGACCGGAATGTTATACTGATTTGCCAGTTTGAGAATGTCCGATACCTGTTGTGTTGTCGAGGGTTTGACAATCACTTCCGGAGGGAAAGAGAAGTCCTCGGTTTCGTCCCGGCCGTAGATGGCCAGCTCTTCAGTATCGACAAGAACATTGTCCTTGCCGACAATGGTGCAAAGAGTGTTGATGTGTTCAGCGGAGATTCGGTTGAAAATCATTGATTCCTAGATAAAGTTATCATCGCATACAAGTCCGGTCCAGCAGTGGCACGGACGTCTCGTCCGTGCAAGCGTGAATCGGGTTCCTATTAATTCAGAGTGTTTCCGTTTTCGCGCACAGGCGAGACGCCTGTGCCACTTCTCAAAGTCTGTTTTGGATTCAATCCATAAACTTCTATGGCAAAGTTTCAATGTGGCTACGTCATCCCTTTTGCCCATACCCACTGATAGTCATCGATATGCGGCCACCGCTCTCGTGGGTTGTTTAAGATATAGAGTGCCTTTTCATAGTATTCCTTTTCATCCCGTGGAAGCCGGTCAAATGACTCATCTTGCCAGATTATTCCCAGTCGGCCATGATACTTAACCATCTCGTGAGCGGTGAATGACTTCCACGAATGCAACAGTTGTTCGAGTGGGATGGCATCGTCAGGAAATACTATCACATGAACATGGTCATCCATTACAACATATGCTTCGAGTTGATAGCGTTGGCCGTCGAAATATTTTATGGCGTTGACAACCAGAGTTCGTTCTGATGGAGTTAGCACGAGCTGTGAGCGGTGTAGTCTCCAAGTCACAAAGTATGGATAACCCCGTGCTCTCCAATGGGGAAGGTTGCGGCGATATGTTCGGAAAATATCTTCCATATATCCAGGCAGTGGCACGGACGTCTCGTCCGTGCAGGGGAAATCTAAGCTACTTCGGCATGTCCTGCATTTGCATACACAAGCGATACGCCTGTGCCACCGCTGACATAACAATGCTAGTTTCTATCGTAGAACTGCCATTGTGTTTTGAAGTCAGCAGAGAGTTTGTGGTTGGTCAGAATTGCGCGAACCAGTTCCACGGGTATTGCATACTCTTTCAGGATTGCGTCATGAAATTCTTTGTCTGCCATCTTCCCCGAATCCACAAGCTGATGATGCAGGCTGTAGAATTGCAGACCGCCAACCATGTAGGCAATTTGATATAGCGGGCCGTAGTCGCCGGTAAATGAACGCCGGACTTCCGCCATGGCATTTGCCCTTTCATGGCCAACCCGGTCTACAAGGAAGTCTACACATTGCTGTGTTGTCATTGTCTCGAGATGAAAGCCGAGCGAGAAAATGATTCTTGCACACCGGTGCATTCTCCAGAAGAGTGCGCCAATACGGTCCTCCGGAGTTTTGTTAAAGCCCTTATCCCACAACAGAAACTCCCAGTACAGAGCCCATCCTTCCATCCAGAACGGGGTATAAAACTGTGAACGATAAGGATGATGCCGCGCCAGCATGAACTGCTGCAGATAATGGCCCGGGATCAGCTCATGGTGGACGGTTGCATGCGAGAAATGGCGGTTATTTCCGCGCATGCTCATCATTTTTTGCTCGTGGGACATGGTGTTGGTCGGGTAAGAGACAGTAATCTGTTCGCCGCCCAGGAAAAACGGGCTGAAGAGTTGCCGTGCCGGCGACATCATTTCCATCCGCCAGGATTCCTTTGCCAGAGGAGGGACAGTAACAAGGTTGTGAGTTTCGACGAACTGTGTTGCCTCCCATGCAAGGTCCCGTATCAGTGCCGGCTGTCGGCCCGGGGGAACGTGCAGGTTTTTCACATGTTCGAGAGCCTCTTTCCAGTTATCACCATAACCAAGTTCGCGGGATGCTTTCTTCATTTCATTCTCACACCAGGCAAACTCCTTGTTCGCAATCTGTACCAGTTC
>CAZWIN010000088.1:0-9439 GCA_964633855.1 uncultured Chitinophagales bacterium | reverse complement strand
TTCGCAACTTCCGCCGTAGAGAGAATTGTCTTTTGCATGAGCCTGGTTTTTTGTTGTGATGGATGGAAATCAAACAGCACTCGCCCATACAAGCCGGTATTTTAGGAAATATGATTTCCTCGCTTACAACAATCCTGATATACGCAGGAGTTCCGTAAACGGGCTAAAATTTTCCAGTGATGATACTCTGAGAGGAACCGGTGTACAGTGTGTAGAATTTCAGTTTTTTTTCAAGAAAAGCGCTGAGAGAGGCGGCAGAGTAAGGAGAACAGAGTGTTTCCGGTTATGCATGGGGACG
Source organism: uncultured Chitinophagales bacterium (assembly GCA_964633855.1). GTDB lineage: Bacteria > Bacteroidota > Ignavibacteria > UBA10030 > UBA6906 > CAZWIN01. Next base: position 9,141 of record CAZWIN010000088.1, on the reverse strand, counting down.
GCTTCGCTCTGAACCTGCCCTGAGTTCCCCATATTGCTTCCGCCATACGTAGCAGCGTCGCTGTTTAGCAATTCGAGGTACTCTCCCTGCTCCCGTACACCAACCCGGTATCCGCTACGCGGGACGGGCGTAAAATTGCAGACAACGAGAATGGATTCAGCTGTGTCTTTTGATTTGCGCTCAAACGAGATGACGGAGTTCTCCTCATCGGAAAAATCCACCCACTCAAAACCCGAGTAGTGAAAGTCCACCTCGTGAAGGGCCGGTTCACGAGAATAGACATTGTTCAGGTCTTTCAACCATTGTTGGGCGCCGCGATGTGTATCAAAATCAAGAAGATTCCAGTCGAGGCTCGTCTCGTGGTTCCACTCATTCCACTGTCCGATATCGCAGCCCATGAACAACAGCTTCTTGCCGGGGAATCCGTACATCAAACCGAACAGAAGCCTGAGGTTTGCAAACTTTTGCCAGAGATCGCCCGGCATTTTGTTGAGCAGAGAACCTTTGCCGTGAACAACCTCATCATGGGAAATTGGAAGCACAAAGCGTTCGGTGAAAGCGTACAGCAGTGCAAATGTGAGATTGCGGTGATGATGCCTGCGGTAGACCGGATCCTTGGAAAAATACTCAAGCATATCATGCATCCAGCCCATGTTCCATTTCAAGTCAAACCCGAGGCCACCGTGCTCGATTGCATTGGTTACTCCCGGCCATGCTGTGGATTCCTCGGCGATCGTGAGGACGCCCGGATGATAGTGATGAACAACGCTGTTGAGGTGCTTTAGAAATTCCACTGCTTCCAGGTTTTCGCGGCCACCATACTGGTTCGGCAGCCACTGACCTTCTTTGCGAGAATAGTCCAGATATAACATCGAGGCAACGGCATCAATCCGCAATCCGTCAACATGGAACTTCTCAATCCAATAGAGAGCATTACTGACGAGAAAATTCTTGACCTCATGCCTTCCATAGTTGAAAATGTATGTCCCCCAATCCTGATGCTCCCCCTTCCTCGGGTCATCGTGCTCGTAGAGATGCGTGCCGTCAAATGAAGCCAGTGCATACATATCCTTGGGAAAATGCGCCGGAACCCAGTCAAGTATCACGCCGATGTTGTTTCTATGACAGCAATCAACGAAGTACATAAAATCCTGTGGCGAGCCAAACCTGCTCGTGGGCGCAAAGTATCCGGTCACCTGATAACCCCATGAGCCGTCAAACGGGTGCTCCATCACGGGCAGGAGTTCCACGTGGGTATAGTTCATTGCCTTGACATATTCGACAATCTTGCCGGCAAGCTCATGGTAGGTGAGCCAGAGGTTCTCCCCCTTGCGCTGCCAGGAAGCCAAGTGAACCTCGTACACTGACATTGGTTGTGCAAACACATCCTGGGTTTTTCTTTTCTCCAACCACTGTCCGTCACTCCATGTAAATCCCTGGAGCAGGTTTACTTTTGAAGCTGTCCGCGGCCGCATCTCCATTTCAAATCCGTACGGATCCGCCTTGTCCATGATAAACCCTTGCTGGGTCTTCACCTGAAACTTGTAGATCTCGCCCTGCAACAGGCCGGGTATGAATATTTCCCAGATGCCGGAAGAACCCAATGCACGCATTGCATGGCTTCTTCGATCCCATTGGTTAAAGTTGCCGATGACGCTCACACTTCGCGCCGACGGCGCCCACACCGCAAACTGTATTCCGCCTATTCCCTGTATTTCAGCAAGGTGTGCTCCGAGTTTTTCATACATACGGTGATGATCGCCTGCATTAAAGAGATAGGTGTCAAAATCGGTGAGAGACGGCATAAAGGAGTAAGAGTCATGAAAAGTCTCAGTACCGCCTTCATGAGTGGTTTTTTTGAGCTGATAAGGAAACGCTTCACTTACACCGGGAATGACAACTTCAAAGAATCCTTCCTCGTGGATCCGTTGCATTGGATACTCAGTTTTGGCACCGCGTTTCCTTTTTGCAAGAACAGAAACACTCTGCGCACCCGGAAGAAACGCCCTGATCGCAAGTGCAGGTTTGCCGTCACTCTCAATAACATGAGGACCGAGCACTGCGAATGGATCGTGATGGTCATTGAAGATGACGCGGTACACTTCATCAACCGTGGCAGTTGTTTTCATAAGGGTAACAGCATGATGAAAAGAAATGTGAGGAAATCCAGCCTGCTAATTCCCAAAACCTGGCAGAACCACATCAGTCTGAAAGTTGATTGTCAGTATCCGGCGCATCTTCAGCAGGGAGCAGGCTGAGTGTTTGTTGTGCCGGAAGTTCCTGCACTCCTTTCAGCCTTCTTTCAATGGTACGCGATTTTCTCGCCGCATCTTCGATGGTGCTGCTGGCTTCGTGGAGTTTTTTCTGTGTCTTTTCCAGAATATCCCCGAACCTTCCAAACTCCGTTTTCACTGTGCCAAGGAGAGCCCATACTTCACTTGACCGCTTTTCAATGGCCAGCGTTCTGAATCCCATTTGCAGGCTGTTGAGGAGAGCGGCCAATGTTGTCGGCCCGGCAACGATGACACGAAAATCCCGCTGCAACCCATCTGCCAATCCGGGCCGCCGTATTACTTCTGCGAACAATCCTTCGGTCGGCAGAAACATGATTCCAAAATCCGTTGTGTGGGGAGGATCGATATATTTTTCCCTGATGGATCGCGCTTCGTTCTTTATCCTCGCCTCGAGTTTGTTCGAGGCATCTTCGGCAAGAACCGGGTTAGCCTGTTCCTGTGCATCAATCAATCTCTGGTAATCTTCCTGCGGGAACTTCGCATCAATCGGCAGCCAGAGGACACTGCCGTTGGTAGTGTCCCTCCCCGGCAATTTGACTGCGTACTCCACCCTGTCATTGCTGCCGGGTTTTGTCGCAATGTTCTTTCAGAATTTGTTCCAGAATGTTGCCGAGTTGAACTTCGCCCCATGTGCCTCGTGATTTTACATTTGTGAGCACCTTTTTGAGGTCGCCGACCCCGGACGCGAGGCTTCTCATCTCTCCAAGCCCTTCCCGCACGGCTTCAAGGCGTTCGCTTACCAATCTAAAAGACTGGCCAAGACGTTCCTCCAATGTTGCATGGAGTTTTTCGTCAACCGTTGCACGCATCAGCTCGAGCTTCCTGCTGTTGTCTTCCTGTAACGTTTGCAGCCGTGCTTCAACTGTCTCCCTTATCCTGTCGGACTTTTCTTCGCTGCTCTGGGTGAGGGCCTGAAGTTGTTTTACCAAATTGTCTGAAAAGCCGTTCAAAGAAAGCCGCATCTCTTCGCGGCTGGCACGCCCATTCTGCTCGTTTGTTTGCGTCAGCCCAAGAAGCTGCTTTGAAAAAGAGTCAAGCTGGCTCTTTTGCAGGTCTGCAATATCTTTCATCTGGGAACGGGTCTCTGCGGCAAATGCATTTACCGACGCAGATAACTCTTCTCGTGCCTGGCGTGCGTTCTGGCTTACTTCTTCGCGGTTGCGCGCGATCTCATCGCGCAAGGAACGTTCCATGCGTTCAAGTTCCTGTCTTGTCCGGGATGTCTGTTCCTCCAAAACAACGGACGAGTCCCCTCTCTTCCGCAGGAACAACAAAACGAGCAGAAGTACAGCAACGCACAGCAGTATGAGAGTGACAAAATCCACTATGAGACCGGGTTTAATTCACAAAGGCCAGCGAATTACTTTTTTCTCCCCATCACGCGCAGAAGAAGGAGGAACAGGTTAATAAAATCAAGATACAATGTCAGCGCTCCCATTACCGCTGCCCGCTGTTCGGTGTCAGACCCTTGAAGAGATGCGAGGCTCATCGTTTTGATTTTCTGGGTATCGTAAGCGGTCAAGCCGACAAAGATAAAAATGCCAATGTACGTTGTAATCCAATAGATGGTGGAATTGTTCAGGAAAATGTTGACAACAGAAGCAAGCACCATCCCGATCAATCCCATGAATAAAAAGCTGCCAAAACCGGTCAGGTCCCTCTTTGTGAGATAGCCATACGCACCGGTTGCCGCGAACATGCCGCCAGCGACAAAAAATGTAGACGCAAGGGATGCTGCCGTATATGCCAGAAATATAGCAGACAGGGTTAATCCCGTCAACGCTGCGTAACCCAGGAAGATCATTGTTGCTGTTGATGCGGACATGTGCTGTATACGCGCCGAAAGCCAGACAACGAGCCCGAGTTGCAGAATCATCAAGCCGAAAAACACCATCTTGCTCGAGAATATCATCTCCAGCAAAGCGGGTGTTTCAAGAACAACCAGGGAAACAATTGCCGTGAGCATCAGGCCTGCAAACATCCAGCCGTACACTTTCACCATAAAACCCTGTTGAATCTCAACCGCTTCTTCCGCCGTTATGCGGCGCTGTACAACGGATTCGTCAATCACAAAGGCCCCTTTCATTGTGGATATTGTTATGGTACAATATACGCCAAGTTCCTTTGCATTTCAACAACAAACGAGGGCGGTCCACCCTCGCCGGGACCGCCTTCGTCCTTTCGGAGGTATGGTGTGCGAGGGATTCTACAACAATGAGCAGTACTGTCAAGATAAGAAACGAAATCGAGTAACAGGCGGGGGAATTCAGTTAGACGGCTACAGGCGAGAGAAGACGCATCTTTCTCTCAATTGCTTCTTCGCTTACATCGAAGAGTCTGGCAAGGAAGGAAACCTGTGATGTTTTACGGAGCCAACCCGAAAGAAGAGATTGCGGTACGAGAAGCTCCGACGCACAGGCATCGGCTTCGATGTTGTACAACAGTATTTCCTTTACTGTGCAACGGCTCTCCGCCGGATGTTTGAGCAGCATGTGCCCAACTTCATGCGCAATTGTGAACCGTTGCCTGTGGCGGTGATGATTTCCGTTGATACCGATCAGTTTGTGCCGCGGACTCACCAACCCGGAGAACTCGTCACCGACTGTAAACAACCGGACAACCTGAAAACCCAAAGAGGATGCGAGTGATTCGATCGGAATTGGCGGCTCTATGTCCATCTTGATGCGCGAAAAATCCGTCATTGCCTCGCGGGCAACCTGATGACATAATGGATATCTCGGATGAGTCGAGACCGGATGACGCACAGCCTGGCCGACTATCATTCCCCACCGGCGATTGCTTTCAGAAGGCAATGCAGTTTCTGCTGCTCATCCACGGGCAGTTCAAGAGTCGCTCTGAGATAGAGCTCTTCCGTTGCGAGTGTGAGCGCCTGCTTCTTCATCGCATTGTTCTTCCGAGCATCGTAACGCGCCAGTGTTGTCCGTAAAGAAGGCCGGAAGAAGACCAGCTGGTGCGTACGGCGTATCATTTCCGTCAGTTTCTCGATCGGGAGGTCAAACAAGCGGCCAAATTTCTTCCACGACTCAACCGGAATCTTCAGCGGCGAGATTCGGTCGTGTTCCAACATTCTGTAGATATTCTGCGATATGCCAATGCGCGAAAACAACTCCTGCGGACGAAGTTCCTGCCGTGTGCGCACATCCTTCAAAAAATTCCCAATTGTTACCGGTGCTGCGGTTTCAACGACCTGGCCGTCAAGGGCATGCATCAAACGTTTTTCAAGACGCTTTCCAGCGTTTGCCGACGGTTTGTGCAACGGCTTCTTCTTCAAAACAGAACGCTCATACGCACCGTGTGTGGTGACACTCCGCTCCAGGTACGCCAACTGCAACAACCTGTCTATCGTATCACGCTTCATGTGCAATCAATGCTCCTGTTGAGTTTACCAGTTCAGGGTAATGCACGGACAAAAGCCTGACGAATTTCTTCTTCACCCTTGCATGATACACCTTGAGTTGTTGCACCGACTTGCCGGTATAACCGGCAATATCCTCATAGGAGACATCGAGAGCCCTGCACCTGAGTAACACCCGCTCCCATGTTTCCAATTTTTCAAGGGTATCGGAAATAACTTGCAGCTTGGTTTGTGCCGGTGATCCGGCATGCGGAATATCACCATCATCGGAAGCCATCGCCAGCTGATACGATTCTACAATCGAGCGGACCACCTTCATGGATACCCCATCAAGCTCGCCCTCGCTTCCGGCGCTCTCCTCATCAAACGATTCTGTCAGAAGGCCTGTCGCGGCTTGGTGCCTGACAAAATCCCTTACCCTGTTCCGGAAAATAGTCATCACCCAGATGTGGAAATCGCCTTCACCCTTCTTGAATTCAAACCCCCTGATTTTGTTCACAACAGTCAGCAGAACATCGCTCACCAGTTCCTCTGCATCCTCCACAGGCATGCCGAAATTCGTCAACGCCTCCGAGTAAAGACGGTTCTGATAAGCATCCAACAAATGCCTGCAACCATCCCGCTTGCCGGATTTAAGCTCTTCGACTATCTGTCTGTTCGTTATCCGTGCCATACCTCGTTATAATAAGGAACGAAATCAGGTAACAGGTGAGGAAATCAGAAGCGAAGTGAAAAATCAAAATACTGCTTGCCCATATCAATAATCCAACCCTCCATCAATCCTCTACTTCCTAGAGATAACTCAGCCATACGTCTTTTCTCTTCCGCTTCACACCTGCAAACCACTTGCACAAGGGATATAACATGAGTATCACCGCAGCCCATACGGCATATACTATCGGGAGGCCATATCCAAAACCTTCCGGATAAAACCAGACGGGAACATTCGAGTACAGGAAGCTGGCATCAATGCCGGAAGCAATTGCCACAATAAGCGCCAGTCCGTGAATGAGTGGTATGTGAAGCATGTAGTAAAAGAACGGAACTCGCCCGAAGACAACAAAGAAGTCCGCCACCTTCCCCCTGACCTTTTCAAAAAAGGCAAGCGAAGCAATCGCAGGTCCAAGCGTCATCATCAGGTACAATAATGAAGGAGGATATTTGACACAATCAATGAACGAGAAGAATGTGTTGAGCATATTGCCTTGCACACTCCAGTGATGCGAGTCCCCATAAACATTTGTCGCACGAATAACAATGAATCCCGCCGTAATCCCGAGCCCAAGCTTCAAGAGTGTTTTCCGCCGTTCCGATTCATCCTTGCCGAAGACCGTACCAAAAGCGAATCCTGCCGCCATTACTCCAATCCATGGCACCAACGGGTACGCCGCAAAAATATGGTTGCCGGAAGACCATTCGATATCTCCTCCTTCGTGAAGAATCATCCATGGCCAGCCGAAGATTCCCAGATCACCGGGAACGATGGGATCAAGAAGATTGTGCAGCACGATCATCCCGATGCCAAAGAACGCGACCGTGCGGACCTGAAGATGGACAAGAGCGGCAAGAACAATCATTGACCATCCTGTTGCCCAGATCACCTGAAAGATCATGAGTGAATAGTCAAGATTGAACAGCCACCCGAACCTCACCCACGTCAGTTCGATCAGTATAAGCCACAACCCTCGCGTCAGCAGAAACTTTGAGATCTCTTTCTTTGACTTTCCCCTTGTTAACGAAAGGTAGGCGCCAGTCCCGGCAAGAAATACAAATGTCGGCGCGCAGAAGTGTGTAATCCACCGGGTGATAAACAACCCGGGAGTGGTCTGTGTGAGGTCAAGGGGATCGAAGCGTGCAATGGTGAAATAATCCCGCACATGGTCGAGCGCCATGATCACCATGACAAGCCCGCGCAAAAGGTCAATGGAATCAAGCCGGCGGGCAACTGTATGCCCGGACGATGCAACGGGATTCATTTCAGAATGGTCGGCCATCGGGGATTCTCCGAAAACAATTGACAAGGAACCGCATCGTGGAACGGGCTACCTTAAGGAGATAACAGGAGAGAGTCAAGCGCCTTGCAGGAGTGGATTATGCCGCCTCCTGAATAGCAAAGAGTTCGATTTCTTCCTCCTTGCCACGAAGCCTGATTTTTCCCATGCTCTCGGGCGTCAGGTAGTTTTGTATTGATAATTTTGAGAGTAACTCGCCGGAGAGCAAGAGGTTTCGCTTCAACACTGTACATTCTGAACGTATCCGGGATGCGGTATTTACAGTATCGCCATGAAACACAATATCCCGCTTGATGTCCCCGACCAATCCGGCGCACACTGCACCAATATGATAGCCAACCTTGAACGTGGGGATGTGTCCATACTTTTCTTCGTAGCGGTTGCTCACCCTCTGTATCGCTGCCGCCGCGCGGAAATAGCAACTAATGCAGTTGCCATCTCTAATTCCCTTTTCCGTTCTCCATGTTACAACAACTTCATCACCAACATACTGGTAGATTTCCCCCTTGCTCTCAATGATTGACGGAGTGATATCGTAAAAGAAGTCGTCGAGGAACAAGTGATACCCTTTGTGTCCGAGCTTCTCGGCAATTGTTGTCGAGTCTTTCAGGTCAAGAAACATGAACACACGCTCCTCCTCAATTGGCCGGTGATACTTGCCCGTCAGGAAATTGATGAGTGCATTCTGGCCGAGCATACGGTTCACCTGCCGTATGAAACTGACGGAAAACACCATTGCCAATGCATACAGGTTAATAGTCAGGGAGTCGCGGCTGAATATAAACGATTCATAGATCATAGTCCCGGATTCGGAATGCAATGCAATCCCGTGGAAGAAAAACCCGTGCGCAATCATCACGCTCAACACTGCGACATTGATCGTAACAACATAATACAGCGTCTGCAGAACAAGGAACAGCGAGAACCGGAGCCGCTGCAAACGGCTTTGGAATAAATGGATTTCACCGAGGGAGAGCGCCAATCCAATAAGAAGCCCTATAACTATTCCATTCACATGCGCATGCCATGACGGCCCGCCGAGCTGCTGTTGCTGGCTTGGTGTAAAGAGAAACGGATAAGCAAAACCGAAAAGCATGGATATACCGGTGGCACTGACGACCGTCATCAGCTTGCGTTGAGAATTGCGTGTGAGATTCATACGGCAACCGAAGTAATGTGAAACGATAGTGTTGAGGAAGAAGGACGGGCTACCTTACTCAGATATTGAGAGAGAGTCAAGAACCCGCGTAAAACAGACGGTATGAAAGGGGAAACGGCGGACGGCTGGTCAGGCCTGTCCGGTGTTCGGGAGACAGGTGTTGCTGGTCATAATCTCGGACTATGGAACAGGGTGAATGGTTGACAGAGCATTTCTCATGAATGCAACTTATTGCCCTTTAGCTGTTGAAATTGTACTGGCGTTTCATGAAACGCCTCCACATGAGTCACAAAGTAACCT
>CAZWIN010000087.1:0-9480 GCA_964633855.1 uncultured Chitinophagales bacterium | reverse complement strand
GAACCGACAAGCCTACTGTACCCAATGCGCCGATTCTTCGGCAATGCTCCAACCGCGCCATGACCGACTAACAATGAACTCGGATCCGCCACCACAGACCATTCCACCAGACACTCGGGCTTCATGGTCTTCAATCCATCGAATTTTCCCAATATAAAGAAGACTCAGAGTACGAGACCTTTGTTGTGATCCGGCTAATCCTGATCTTCTTTTAACAGGGATTCCTTGATAGGCTGAAAAACGCTCCATCAATCCATCAGATAGGTCTGGATACCCGGGTCGTGCTGTATCCGAATCAATTATCTCAAGAACGTACTGCCTGTCTGTTGGACATGTATTTAGCAAATGCCAAAAGATCAAAGCTCTAATGTCTTCCTCAGAGTCAGTTTTTTGACTTTTGCTCAGTACATCCAAGAAGGCAGAAATAAGAAGTAAGAACCCAGAACGGACGTCGGTTCACTGGTTCGCACTACTAACTATTTTTTTGAAGCGACAGAAGACGTAGCCTTGTCGATCGCCTCAATAACAATCGCACCGGTGATAACTTCTGGTAGAACGATCGGCGCGTTCGGCTTGCCTGCCGGGAACACCACGTACAATGGAACTCCCGACCGCCCAAACTTGGAAAGCAGCGCAGTAATCTCAGGATTGCGGTTTGTCCAATCGGCTTTCAGTGCAAGGATGGATGATGTTTTGAACTTTTCAACGACGTCATGGCTGGCAAGCACTGTCTTTTCATTCACTTTGCAAGTCAGGCACCACTCAGCCGTGAAGTCAATAAAGACAGGTTTGTTTTCCTTCAGCGCAGCATCCAACTTCTCAACAGAGAAAGGCTCCCACACAATTCCATTGACATCGCGAGAGAGACTATTCTCACCCATCCCGGCAACGGCGCTCTGTGCTTCAAACACCGGGCTGAGAAACAAGAGATAGCCGGCAATAATCAACACTCCTGCGACTGACCACGTCAACGCAAATTTCATTCTCGTTGCTGTCAGCGTTGCGAATTTTCCAATCAACCAGAATGCAACTCCCGCCGTCAGCAGGAATGCGCAGGTCCAGATAACGCCCTCCATGCCCAACTGCTTGCCGAGAACATACAACAGCCACAGAAGCGTTGCCATCATCAAAAAACCCATGAACTGTTTTGCCGTGACCATCCACTCGCCGGGTTTCGGCAGGAACTTCGTCCATGCAGGCTTGGTCGTCAGAATCAGATATGGCAAAGACATACCGAATGCAACACACGAGAAAATCAGAAGAATCACCCACCATGGCTGGGCGAATGCAAACCCGAGTGCAGTCCCGAGAAATGGAGCCGTACATGGTGTAGCGAGAATCGTGGCAAACACTCCCTCCCAAAACGATGCGCCATATCCGCCACTTTCTTGAGATGCAACCACTTTCCCCACACCTTCAACCGCCGCCGAGGGGAGTTGGATTTCAAACACACCAAACAGGCTTAGCCCGAAAACAAAAACCACGGCACACATCGCAATAACAAACCCCGGTTCCTGGAACTGGAATCCCCATCCAACCTGCTGTCCGACTGCCTGAAGAATAATAACAACGCTCGCAAGCGTCAGAAACGAAACAAGCACACCGAATGAGAAGAACCAGCCAAGCCTTCTCACACGGGAGGGTGCATCTCCTCCCATCTTTACCAAGCCGAATACCTTTAAAGCAATTACCGGAAGCACGCACGGCATGATATTCAACAATAATCCGCCAATAATCGCGGAGAGGATATACGACCACAACGGTTGATCAGAACCGGGAGCAGAAACGGTCTCGAATGTCCGGTCAAGAATACTGGAACCCGAACTGCTACCGTCACCTGAAGAGAGTTTTGCAACATAACCGGCAGGCAGTGTCAGGCTGTATTCAACTGCGCGTTTCTCTTCACCTTCAAGCTGATAAACGAGTATTCCTTTCAGTTCTTTTCCCACCGAAAGCGGTTCGAAGACAGAGAGCGGAACCCGAATCGCGAATTTATCATCGCGCATTGCAACTGTTGTTCGGCCAATAACCAGTCCTTCAATTGATTCGGAATAGAAGTCAGGCAGGGTTCCTTCAACATGAGCCAGTTTTCTGTCCGGTCCGGACATCATTTCTATTTCGGCAAAGCCGGGCTGAAGCTTCGATGAAATTACAACACCCGAACCCTCAGCAGATTGCGAGGGGATACGTTTTTTATAGGAAGAGAAGAGTTGTTCATTTGCGGGTACAGGATCCTTGTTGATAACAGGAAGAACCAATTCCGCCGATCCGCTGCCGGGTATGCAGGTATGTTCACACTCAAGCCAGTTTGCTTGTACCTTGATCGTCGCGCTTTGGCTTTCTGAAATGCTTTCACTCACCGAGACAGGAATAAGAAGCATGTTTTCGTGCTCATAGCCATAGGCAAGTACCTCGCCACCTTCTATGTACTTGTGCGGCACTGGCCAGATGATTTCTCCTGCTGTCACGCCTTCAGGGAGCGTCCATTTCAGCCGCGTGGGAAGTCCTGCTTCTCCGGGATTTTTCCAATAGGTATGCCACCCTTTATCCATGGCCATCAGCAAACCAAGCGTAAAACCTGATCCCGGTTTGATGCTTTGAACATCGGCAAGAAGTTTGATGCTTGTGTGAGGCTTGTCTTTTGAAATTATGGAAGTTTGGCCCGTCGCGGGTGCCGAAAGAGCAACGACAAAGCCAAACAGCGCTGTCAAGTAGCTTATTCTGTGCATAATGTGGGAAATTGGGACCATTCTGTTTGAATAACGAGAAATGTTACCCAAAAGTGCCCCAAGTTTCAAGGCAGGACGAACGGAAGAGGCCGAAAAGCCTACTATGGGGCTATCCGACTGCTGTTACTTTTGCTGCGGGGGTTTACTGCTGCGGTGTGTGTAACCCGACTTCCAACGCTTTCTTACCATAACAATGAGGTATCCGAACACGGCTATACCGAAAATTCCGAGGATGATCAGATTCCATCCGAGAAAACTGACATTTTGAGGGTCTTGCTGCATCATTTGCCTTTGATATTTAGTCAGGGAGCTTTGAGCTTGTACGAAACATCGACCCGGAAAGTTACCATTGGCGTCAGAAAATCTCTGGAAATATACATAACGTCATCATGAAAGCAAATATATAGCTAGAGGCCTGCTGCACGTGATTTTTTCATCGCCATAGAAAGTTGTTTGTAATTTATCTTCCCGGCATTTGCCTTGAGGTGTTTTGCAATAATGATTGACCTTGATACCCTGCCATCCGAACCCTTCGCCGATCCGATGATGTACAACAAGGTTCGCTGCTTACCTGCCGTCAGCGCATGAAAAAGAAGCTCGGCATCCTTGTCCTGACGGAACAACTCTTCCAACTCTTCAGGCATCGGCAAACCATATTTGCTTTCGTCTTTTTTTAAGCCGACTTCTACCGTCATGCCAAAACCGAGCTTCATCGTATCGCGCAATTTCTTGTTTACTGTGATCACGAATGTGCCATTACCATGCGGCAGCAATGCACACTGATACTCCACGGATTCATTTAATGTGCAAACAACACGGCGCGATGGTCCATCAATCAGCTTTTGAGCAACGGATTTGGGCACCGCAAAATGACAGCCCCACAACTTGTTATCAGACTTTTCCAGTGTTGAGCTGAATTTTAATTTTGTAAGGGCTGGCATAAGATCATTTCATTGGAAATCAAGATCCAGATTACGCGGCTTTCCTACGCGTTCCGAATGCAAGGCGGAGGCCGAACATGCTCAGTGTAAATACAAGCAGAAGACCGAGAGGCCCCAATATCTTGTCAATAACACTTACGCCAGTCCATTGCAGGTAATTCCAATCAAACAGAATAAGTATGCCGGTGCTTGTCTGTATGCTGTCGTTTTGTATGGATGTCACATTTCCATATCGTTGCGGGTTTGCAGAAAAGGCGTCGGTCAACAACACGCGGATCTCCTCCTGCGCAGGCTTTGGCCTCGGCCGTAAAGTTGCCGGATCCAGTTGCTCCCATCCTACTGAAGTACGCACAAGCAAATGATTGCCAAGAATGGTTCTCACAAATCGAAACTCCACCCACGTAGAATCCGCTGCAACCGATATGTTTCCATCCAGAGGGTAGGTCTTACATCGTAGCGATTCATACGCCTCTGCATAACCCGGCTTCACATAAAAAATCAATGCGGTAACAATCCACCCGAGAAAAGGAAGAAGTAATGCAAGCCCGATGATTTTATGGAGCTTTCGGAGGTTCATCAAAACAACCATCAATCTATGAACCTGCGTAGTGGATGATTGAATTCAGAATTGCGTTTTCGGCGATTGGCAACCACTCCGCCAATAATGAGGCCAAGGATAAAGCCCAGCGGGCCGGTAATGAAAATACCAAGAAGAGGGCCCTGATTTGCATCGGGCGAAAAAATAATCGGCCCGACGAAACCGAGAAGAAAGCAAACCCCTCCGATGATGAATCCGTAACCGAGGATGAGTTTCATTATTCTCCTGTTGCAGTTGTCTCTTGATCCAAAGCCTTGTATTTGATGGCTATTCCCAATTTCAAGCCTAACATTTTCTACCGATACGCTCCGAGACTATTTCGGCTGCTTTACCGTCCGGAGATACGGCTTAATCGTGGTGTAACCTTCCGGATACTTCTTTGCTGCATCCGCATCAGAGACAGAAGTGGGAATGATCACATCCTGGCCCGGTTGCCAGTTCACCGGCGTTGCCACGGTGTGTTTTGCATTGAGTTGTAACGAATCAAGCAACCGCAATACTTCATCGAAGTTGCGGCCGGTGCTCATCGGGTAAGTAATGGTTGCCTTTACTTTTTTGTCCGGGCCAATCACAAACACGGAGCGTACAGTCTGGTTGGCAACTGCCGTACGGCCCTCGAATGTCCCTTTCTCTTCAGCCGGCAACATATCATAGAGTTTTGACACGGAAAGGTCAGTGTCAGCAATCATGGGATAGTTGACCGCAGCGCCCTGTGTTTCCTCAATGTCTTTTGCCCAACCCTTGTGGTTCTCAACCGGATCAACGCTCAGGCCGATGACTTTGCAGTTGCGTTTTGCAAACTCCGGAGCGAGGCGCGCCATATATCCCAGCTCGGTGGTACAGACCGGTGTATAATCTTTTGGATGGGAAAACAGAATTGCCCACTTGTCGCCGATCCACTCGTGGAAACGGATTGCCCCCTCTGTTGTTGCTGCTGAAAAATCCGGCGCTTGATCATTAATACGTATTGACATCGGTTGTCCCTCCTTGAATGATGTTTGATTTATTCCCAACTATGCTCTATGCGACTTCATTTTACGAGTAGCATTTTTTTTGTTTGCACAAAATCCTCTGTTTGCAGCCTGAAGAAATACACGCCGCCCGTCAGGTTTCCAGCATTAAATGTTACAGTCTTTTGACCCGGCTCTTCAATACCGTTTACCAATGTTGTAACCTCCTGTCCCAACACATCAAAAACCTTAAGATTTACAAACTCCCGGCTCATGGTTCTATAAACTATGTTTGTTGACGGGTTGAATGGGTTGGGATAAGCAGGCAACAACTCTGCTGCCTCGAGAACCGGCGCTGATTCCGCAACATCCACCGTTGTCCATGGAAAGCGGAACGTTCGATAATTGTTGAAGAGAGGTGAAAGCATAAGTTCCATTGCTTTCGATCCATCCTGGCGCACTTCCGTGATGATGTTGGCCGTTCCCCATGAGATGAGCGTATTTCCGGTAGAAAGGCGTTGGGCATTCCCTGTGGCAAAAGCATAGATGTCCGGAGTGTTGCGATACTCCCACACGAGTTCCGCGGTCATCTTCTGTTCGTCCAATTGATACTCCACCGCCCGAGAGAATTGAGGGCTGTGATAGTTCCCGTTATCGAACAACGTAATGTTGCCGTTTGCCAGCCTGCGTATGTCATGTTGATAACAAAACCGGATGGAATCGTTGATGAACGTGAACTGGTTGTTAATTCCGCCCAGCCGCCAGATAATATTGCCGTTTGACCTGTCGATCTTGGTAATCTCATCCATGTGGCGAGAGGAAAGAAGAATGTCGCCGTCGTAATCAATCTCGAACGCATTGGCATGCACGTAGTCAATGGTGCTTGCGGTCAGGTTTACATGGATCGCATCGGTAATGGAGAAATGATCCCAACTTTGCCATTCAAACACGACATTTTTAGCTGAGTCAAGCTCCTGAATGACAAGACCGGTCACTCTTGCCGCAGGATTACCTCCCGGAACAATCAGACTCATATCAACAATTCTGGTGTCGTAGGACATCAGCAGCACCCCGCCATCGGGAAGCAGCAGAATGTCGTGGCCATCCGTGCGGTAACCGTTTCCGCAACGGAACGTGTCGATGATGGAATAGCTGCTGTTCATCACATAATAGCTCGTGTCCCTCGTGTCATAGAACGACAACAGTCCATTCGGGTGCAATTTGAAATCGCTCATTGCACCAGATCGTCGCTGATAGAACCAGGGGTATGCATACTCATCGAGAATCGTCAGATAGGAGTACCGCGGAAGAACGCTTGAGATAGGGCTTAAGAAAATCTTCCCGGGGGAAGGATTATCAATCAGAACAACAGTGATCGGAGGAAAGTCGGCGGGGAGTGTATCATTCGCCCCGGTAAACGTCCAACGTGGAATTTCGTCCGCATGAATTACACCACCGGAACCGGGAACCAACATCAACATAACAGCCGTTACAGTATGTTTCACTGGATACCAGCCCGCCAATCAATGTCTCGTTTTCGTGCGAAAGAACTTCCGTCATCCCAGAAAGTAGCTTCGACGAGGACGCGGAAAAATCAGATGAACAGCAGAAACTTACTCGGTGCTTGATACAATTAGCAGGATACACTTCAGGGGAATCAACCCTACCGATTACTTTACAACCACGATTTCCGGTTCAAGCGCTTTAATTGGAACATCCTCACTCTGTACTGTTGCTTCGCCTTCTGCCTTCCTTTCCCTCGAAAAGAACGTGTACATTGCGGGAATGACAAACAGCGTCAGGACAAGCGAGAAGAACAACCCTCCGATAACAACAATACCCATAGAGACACGGCTCTTTGCCCCACCCCCGAGCGCAAGGGCAATCGGAAGGGCGCCAAGAATGGTGGCCAGGCTCGTCATTATTATCGGCCTGAACCGGGCTGCAGCCGCAACCTGCACCGCCTCAAACAGCTTCAGCCCTTTTTCTTTTTGCTGATTTGCGAACTCAACAATAAGAATTCCGTTTTTCGTTACGAGGCCGACGAGCATGATGATACCTATCTCGCTGAAGATATTCAACGTCTTGCCGAAAAGCCACAGAGAAAGTAATGCTCCCGCGAGCGCAAGAGGGACCGTAAGCATGATGGTGAACGGGTCCACAAAACTCTCGAACTGCGCTGCAAGGACCAGATAGATTAATACAAGTGCAAGGATGAATGCAAAAAGAATATTGGAAGAACTCTCAGCATAATCTCGCGAAGGGCCGCTCAGCGCCGTAGTAAAGGAATCATCCAGCACCTCTTTTGTTATTCGGTTCATCTCCACGATACCATCGCCGATGGTTTTTCCCGGCGCTAGCCCTGCCGAAACCGTAGCCGCCTTGAAGCGGTTGAAATGATACAGTTGCGGCGGGGCGCTTTGCTCTTTCAATACCACAAGGTTATCCAGTTGAATAAGCCTCCCCTGATTGTTCCGCACATACAATGAGGTCAAATCCAGGGGCTCGTCCCGGTCGTTGCGGTTCACCTGTCCGATCACCTGATACTGGAATCCATTCATCTCGAAATACGAGAAGCGCTGTCCGCTGAAGGCAAGTTGCAGCGTCTGTGCAATGTCGATAATTGAAATGCCAAGGCTTCGCGCACGATCGCGGTCAATGGTCAGGTCAATCTGCGGCTTGTTGAACTTCAGGTTTACGTCGGAGCCCTGAAATACTTCGCTCTTATTCACCTCTTCCATAAACTTTGGCAGTGAAGCACGGATCTTTTCAAAATCCTGGTTCTGGAGAACATACTGAACCGGAAAGCCGACTCTTGCCCCTCCGCCGCCGGCGGAAATCGTCTGCTCCTGGAACACAAACAGCCGTGCCTCGGTCATGCTTCGTGCCTTGGCTCCGATGTACTCGGCAATCTGCTGCTGTGAACGTTCTCGTTCGGAAGGATCAATAAGCATCAAACGACCGCCACCGGTATTCACCGCACCGGAACCGCTAAACCCAGGGGCAGTTACTGTCAGGCAGATACGTTTTTCAGGAATGGAATCAACAACGAAAGTCACGACACGATCCATAAAGGCATCTGTGTAGTCGAACGATGCGCCTTCCGGTGCAGTCACGGACAAGCGGAGAAAACTTCTGTCATCGAGCGGTGCTAGCTCGGACTGCAATGTTGCGCCGATCAACACAATCAGAAGAAGCGATACTCCAATAATTGCAGTTGCCATCCATCGCCGTTTCATGAACCGGGCAAGAAGATGTTCATAGAACAAATTCATCTTTTCAAAGTACGGCTCGGTGCGTTCGTAGAACCTGCTGTGTTTCTGTTTCTTACGAATGAGGCGCGCATTCAGCATCGGTGTCAGCGAGAGGGAGACAAACGCTGAAATAAGAACAGCACCGGCAATCACCACGCCGAACTCACGGAACAACCGGCCTACAAATCCCTGCAAAAAAATCACCGGCAGAAATACCGCCGCCAACGTAATTGAGGTCGATATGACAGCAAAGAAGATCTCCCTCGATCCGGCAAACGCGGCTTCCATGGGAGTCAGTCCTTCCTCCACCTTCTTGAAAATGTTCTCCGTTACCACAATGCCGTCATCAACCACAAGGCCGGTCGCGAGAACAATCGCCAAAAGCGTCAGCACATTAATAGAGAACCCCATCAGATACATGATGAAGAATGCCCCGATCAGCGATACCGGAATATCAATCAACGGACGGAAAGCAATCAGCCAATCTCGGAAGAAGGCATAAATAATAAGTATGACGAGTGCAATTGCAATGAATATTGTTTCGCGGACTTCATTCACGGATTGTGTAATAAAGCGTGTATTATCGACTGCAATGTCAAGCGTATAGTCCGCCGGCAATTCTTTTTTGATTTGCTCCAGCCGTTTGTAAAACTCGCTTGCAATTTCCACGTAGTTACTGCCAGGCTGCGGTATCAGCGCAACGCCCACCATCGGTGTACCGGAAAGCTTCAGGATTGTCTCTTCGTTTTCAGGTCCGAGATTTGCGAACCCGATATCACTTATGCGGACAATCCTTGTTCCATCGGACTTCACAATGAGGCTGTTGAAATCATCAACAGTTTTCAACCGCCCTTTTGTATTCACAATAAGCTCAGTCTGGTTGCCCGCTATTTTGCCCGAAGGAAGCTCAACGTTTTCCCTGTTCAATGCATCCTTGATGTCCAGCGGCGTCAATCCATAGGCCGCAAGCTTTGCGGGATTCATCCAAATCCGCATGGCATAGCGCCG
>CAZWIN010000086.1:0-9521 GCA_964633855.1 uncultured Chitinophagales bacterium | reverse complement strand
TCCCCAAATAAGATTATTGCGGGCAAGAACATCGGCCGTCCGGAAGACCACTCCCCCACCTCGTCCGGCAGAACCGCTTCCACCGCCTGCCGAGTTGTTGCCGACGATGGTATTGTTCTCGATAATGTTGGGCGATGTGTTGCCGGGAATACGAAGTAACAGCCAGAGTCCGCCGCCGCCGAACGTGGGCGCCGTTGTCGCCTGATAGACAGTGTTATACACAATCAGGTTGTTCCTGATAACAACACCCGAACAATAGTTGAGCACTATTCCGCCGCCGTACATTCCCTTGTTGGACATGATGACGTTATTCAGAATCCGCGCCTTGCTATCGCCCAACCGGATGCCACCGCCGCCTGCGCTGACGCAGTTCATCGAATTGATTGCTTCATTATTCATAATCAGATTGTGTTTGATTGTCGGCGAGGCAAGAGTGACAAGAATTCCGCCTCCCTCGCGGAATATTCCGGCGCCATGCTCATCCTCCCAGCGCGTTCCAACACCGCCGGTCAATGTAAATCCTTCCAGCACCGCGGAAGTATCCTCACCAGAAACGATGCGAACGCAGCTGGCGCTATCGGCATTCTGTGGTGTGCTGCCGTTAATGATTGTTGAGAGAATCGTGGCAGGGTCGTTGTTCAGAATAAAATTGCTCGCAACGACAATATTTTTGCCGCGGAAGTGGATGTTTTCATAATACGTTCCCGGAGCAACAAGGACCGTATCGCCATTCACAGCAGCGTTGATGCCGGATTGGATCGTGGTGTATGTTGCCGGAACATACCGGAGAGATCCCATCATAGCGTTCGTTGCCAGACCAATGGCAGTCAATACACACATATATCGTTTCATGTCTGATTTCCTTTTTGCAGAAGATTGCTTGCTGTCATTCCTGAAAGAAAATGTGCCCGGCAGAACAGGTGATGCCACCATCCAGCATCATTCTGTTCGTCACATCACCGGGCACTTTGTCTTCATTTTGGAACGGGAACTCCGGCCAGTTGTTGAGGAGAACGCGAAAGGTGAAGAACTCCATCCTGTCCTGCTTTCACCCAATATCCCTTTCCGCTTTCCAGAGTATCTTCCGCAGCATATCCTCCATTGAATCCATAGAACGGCGAACTGACAATTCCCGGCGGCGTAGTGGTCACTGAGATGGCGCTCACCGGAAAATCCAGAGGCCCGATGATATTCCAACCCTGCGTCACCGCAAGCTGCCCATCAAATTGATGCACACCGGCGAAGGGAACCACACCGGCTGAATCGAACTTGATCCAGATCCCCCTGCCCGCAACAAGAGATGTATCAACACTGTACCCAAACGCATTCACAAAGCGGAACGCCGGGCTTACCGCACCTGTGAACACTGATGCCGGATTGACGCCTCCAGCCACAAAAGGAACGGAGAGAAGATTCCAGCCGGAATGTACAGCAAGATTCATTGCCGTCGGTGTTTCAACGAGAGTGAGTATCTGGTCGGTGTTTACCGGCCCGTACATATTCTCAATACCTGATGGCCAAATAATACGTATCGAATCCACTTGTGTTGCTGTTCCGAGGCCGAAATGCAGAAGCACACTCTGGCCGCAATATCCGCTCTGGCCTTCCACAACCCTGAGCTGCCAGATGGAATTCCCGTTCACCACCGCCTTCACCCACACTTTTGTCCCTATGCCGGACCTGTTCGATGAATCGCCCACACAACGCACTTCAAGCCACCGGTTGGCGTTGGAGTTATCATTCCGGTACAGTACACTGGATTCAGCTTCGTTGAAAGTTTTTGCCGTATAGATATCAAGATCGCCATCCTGATCATAGTCACCCCAGGCAAACCCGTACGAATAGCCGAGGTCGTTGACAACATCGCCCGTTGTTATCTTCGTGAATGTGGCTGTTCCCGTTTCGATGAGGTTATTTTGGTAGAGCAAGTTCTTCGAGGCTGATGGCCCGTACGCGGTGGTGACAAACAGATCAAGGTCACCATCATTATCGTAATCTCCCCAGCCGGCACATGCGGAATACGCAGCATCGGTTACTTCCGGCCCAGTGGTCACCCGCGTAAATGTTCCGTCTCCATTGTTGTCATACAGAAAATCATTCTGTCCGGAAGGCCAGCCGTTGGTGACAAACACATCGAGGTCGCCGTCATTATCATAATCGCCCCAGCTTGAACTCCACGAGGATGCCAGATCGGTGACAATACTGCCCGTAGTGATTTTTGTGAATGTCGCTGTACCGGTTTCCTTCAACATGTTCTTGTACAAGTTATTGGCTTGGTTGCGTTCATTTGCAACAAACATGTCCAGGTCGCCATCATTATCGTAATCCACCCAGTTGGCTCCTCGGGAATACCGCGCATCGGTCGTTATCTCACCGGTGGTAATTTTGCTGAAGGTACCATTTCCGTTGTTCTTGTAAAGGAAATTCACTTTGGCGCCGAGCGTCGGGCTCCCGCTGTTCGTTACGTACAAGTCAAGGTACCCGTCGTTGTCATAATCACCCCAGGAACATGTTTCGGAATAGCCGCCATCGTTTACTATTGTTCCGGTGGTTACTTGTGTGAACGTCCCATTACCGTTGTTGAGGTAGAAAAGATTGTTGAGGTCGTACCAATTTACCACGAATGCGTCCATATCGCCGTCATTATCAACATCACCCCAACTGCTTCCATCGGAAGGCATGTTGTCTTGTACAATAGGATCGCCGTTTACTTGTGTAAACGTATAACTGCTGTCCGCGCCGTTGTTGATGTAGAGAACATTATTCTGGCCTCCTTCCAGTCCGTTTGAGACAAAGAGATCAAGATCACCGTCGCCATCAACATCCACCCAGTTCACACTGCGCGATGCCGCAACATTATTCACATGCGGGCCACTCAGTATTCTCGTGAACGTTTGTGCCGGGGCAGGCTGAACAAATGACAACAAACACACAACACCAGTCGAAACAGACAAAAAGAAATGATGTGTAAAGGACATGGGTTTCCTCTTGAGAGCAGTGAGATTTTTGTGGCTGCCCGAATATAAAGAGGGGTATGGGGAATTGGAAGGAAATAGAGACGAACTGCTTTCCGGGGAAGGTGAGATGCGGGGAAGGCGGGTTAAACAGTCTAACGGTGATGGCTTGGCACCAAGTCACAAAGGCACCAAGGAATCACGAAGAAGAACTAGTCACCTTTGTGTCTTGGAGCCTTTGTGGCAAAACTCCTAGGAAAGGTGATTGAGCAGCCCGAATAACTTGTCCTTGTACGATCGGCTGACGGTCAGCTTCATCCCGTTGTGCAAGGTCAGGGAATACTCTCCATAAAAGAGCGGCTGGAGCTCTTTGATCCGGTCAATATTCACAATAGTGGAACGGTGAATGCGGACGAACATTGCAGGGTCCAGCTTTTCTTCGAGCTCGCCGATCTTCCCGCGAACCAGTTGTTTTTTGCCTGACGAATGAATACACACGTAATCGCCCTCCGCCTCAATCCAGTCAACGTCCTGCGTTTTGATGAACGTGACCTTTCCTTCATTCTTGATGCTGATGCGCTCGAGATATTTGTGTGTCCCGCCCAGGTCTTCAAGCAGGCCCATCAGTTTTGTTGTCAGCGTAAACGTATTCCGGTGTTCGATACCTGCACGCGCCCTGTGAAGAGCCATTGAGAAACGCTCGGGATCAAGTGGTTTCAAAAGATAATCCAGCGCGTGCACCTCAAACGCCTTGACGGCAAATTCATCGTAAGCGGTCACGAATATCACCATCGGCATGCGCCCGGCGCCGATTTCCCTGATAACTCCGAAACCGTCCATCTCCGGCATTTGGACATCAAGAAAAACCAGGTCCGGTGATTTCGATGCAATTGCCTCGATTGCCTGCACACCATCTCCACATTCCCCGACGATACGGATATCCGGCAAGCCACTGAGCAGTTGCTTCAATCCTTCACGTGCAAGAGGTTCATCATCAACAATAAGCACTTGTAATGGCATCACGGAATCCTTGCAGAACCATGTTTCGCAAGGCCCTCTGTCAGGAAGGGTATGCGTACTGTCGCACATACGCCACCACCATGAACCGGTGTAAGCTCGAATGATTGATTCTCTCCGTAGAGTTGCTGAAGCCGCGCCTTTGTACTGGAAAGACCGACGCCATCCCGGACAGCGCCGCCATTTTCCACAAGCCCCTGGCCGTTATCCTGAACAAGCAGTGTCAGGCTCCCGTTGTTCCGCTGTGCACTGATGGCGATATGCGCCGGCCCGCGCTGCTGTGCAATGCCGTGCTTGATGGAATTTTCCACAAGTGGCTGCAAAATCATGTTCGGGACAAGGGCGTTCATCGCATCAGGATCAACCTGCATCTTCACCTCAAGCCGGTCGCCAAAGCGGGTTTGCTCTATCTGGAGGTAACGTTCAAGAAACTCGAGCTCCGCACGCAACGTCACCTGCTGTACGCCGATGGTATCGAGTGAGTGGCGAAGAAGGTCACTCAGTCTCCCCACGGTTTTTCGCGCAAGTTGGGGATCTTTCTGGATCAATACAGAGATTGCATTCAGCGTATTGAAAAGAAAATGAGGCTGCAATTGCATTTTCAATGACTGCAACTGCGCCTGCGCAAGCTGTGTTTCAAGTTGTGACGCTCGCAATTTGCGATCCTGGTACAATACATAAAACTCATACGCGTAGGTGAACAGAATAACGATCCAGTAGAGCGGAATCCCGTAGTCAAAATACAGCAGCAGGTTTCGGTACTGGATCGCCCATGAGAATTGCACCCCTTCAAACCAGTGCTGATACATGGCATAGAACAGTCCATGCATCGCCTTGTGCAACAGAGCCAATACAACACTTGCGCCAAGGTGTACAAGAACCCGGTTCCATATTTT
Organism: uncultured Chitinophagales bacterium; assembly: GCA_964633855.1. Lineage (GTDB taxonomy): Bacteria > Bacteroidota > Ignavibacteria > UBA10030 > UBA6906 > CAZWIN01. The sequence goes on along the minus strand of CAZWIN010000086.1, from coordinate 4,654 downwards.
CTTACGCTCGAATGGAAAGCGCCGCGCAAGCCACAGTACCAGTGGCGTCAGAACAACCCAGAACACTGTATAGGAGAGGTCACCGGTGATAACCTTGATCCATGAGACTTCCTGTCCCAACCGTAACCGGACAACGTATGATGCAATGGTCATGTACACAGCATACACGCCCCATCCGGCGAGGATGGTTTTCCAGGTAAGGGTCGTAGCTTTGGGATTAGCTTCGTTCATTATGTACCGGACAAAGGGTGTATCACCGTGTTCACTGTCATGTCAAAATATACATACTCGACCGCCGAGTTGCTACAAAAGTACGACAAAAGGACAGGAAACGAAGGTGAAAAGTAAGAAATGAATGTTAGGATTACAGAAGGTGGATCAGATGCTAATAATAAGTTGGGGCACCAAATGTCAATCCGCCTGCAACTTCAAACAATCATGCATCGTACATGCGAAAACCATCAACCCTCCCCGTCACAATGAAAACCAGGAACTATGAAGAGACAGCCGGCAAGTCTTACGATCATCATCTTCGCCACTCTATTTGGCATAATCATGAATACAAACAATACAAAAAGCCAATGGGTCAGCCAGGCGAGCGGAACGGCTCAAACACTGCTGGGTGTACAAAACCTCACTGCGGATATCAGCGTAGCAGTAGGAGTCAGCGGGCTTATTCTGAGAACAACAAATGGAGGAACCAACTGGGGAGTTGTTCCAAGTGGCACGGGATTGTTTCTTCGCGGATTGCATTTTGTTGACCCGAACACCGGTACTGCAGTCGGAGAATCGGGAATAATTTTGCGTTCAACAAACGGCGGGATTTCATGGTCGCCGCAGGTAAATACAAACTCCAACACACTTGTCCATGTATGGTTCAGCGATACACATAACGGCACAGCCGTGGGGTTGAACGGAACCATTCTTCGGACGACAAACGGCGGCGCAGGTTGGATCAGCCAAATCAGCGGTACAACGGTCGAGCTTACCGGAGTGCATTTCACCGATTCGGCCACCGGTACGATTACGGGTTTCAACGGCACAATACTCCGCACCACAAATGCCGGACTAACCTGGGTTCCCCAACCAAGCGGTACCGCAAACGCTCTGCGAAGCGTTCATTTTGTTGATGCAGACAATGGAACAGTGGCCGGCTATACCGGCACTATTCTTACGACAACGAATGCAGGCTCCACATGGCAGCCACGCCCAAGCGGAACAACGCATAATCTCTTCAGCGTAACATGTGTTGATGGAAACATCGGCTATGCTGTCGGTACAGGAGTTATTCTTCGAACCACCAACGGTGGTCAAAGCTGGACAAGCCAGCCTCCGGGTCTTACAACCGACTTGTATTCAGTAAGCTTCAGCGATTCGACCAGAGGCCATGCTGTCGGACAATCAGGGAAGATACTTCGCACCATTAATGGCGGCAGCACAACAGACGCAGGAGAAGAACTCACACAACCTGGAAGATTCCGGCTGGTGCAAAATTATCCCAACCCGTTCAATCCCGTTACGATAATAGAATTTGAACTCGGCAGCAGGGCGTTTGTCGCATTACGCGTGTATGATGTCCTCGGACAGGAAGTGGCAACATTGATCAACGGAATACAAGAGGCAGGCGTAACATCTGTTCAATGGAATGCAGGCGGCTTTGCCTCCGGAATGTATTTGTGCAGGTTGAGCGCCGGTGATGTTGTTCAAACCAGAACGATGGTGTTATTGCGATAGTATTCCCGGTTGTATCAATGAACTTATCCCCGTGCAGATTGCAACCTGTAGAAAATGAGCGCAAACCTGCAAGATTGTCACGCCACTGCTGACGTTCTTTTTTTCCTTCTCAAGGTAATCATTCCCTCTTCGCTTCGGCACGAACAATAAATCCGGCCCGAAACCGCGATGTTTGGACTTTGGCAGGGATTTCGCTGCTCTCCCCCTTCGGAGGACTCTATGCAGACTATGGATATACTTCTTGTTGACGACGACAAGGCCTACCTGGGAATTGTACATGACTTGCTGAAAACCCGGGGTTATGCCCTCTATACAGCGCATAATGGCACAGATGCATGCAGCATCCTTGAATCAGAGGAAATTGACCTGATCATCTCGGACATCAAGATGCCGGAAATGGACGGGATGAAACTGCACGAGCACGTGCGTACACTGGAGCGATACAAAAACACCAAATTTATTTTCCTCTCCGCGTACAGGGAGTACGCAACAACCGTAGCAAGGCTGCACAAACAAACGGATTTCTTTTTTGACAAACGCATGCCGCACAGTGACCTTCTCCGGTTTATTGATATGTTGCTATTCGGGAAATATGCGGGTACGTGGGTATAGACAGAAACTCAAACTCCACATTCAACTGTTGCTTGGACACCGGCAGACGGTGATATCGCGCGCTCTCCTATAGTTTCGCAGCAACAACCACAACACTTTTAGCTGTTTCCAGCATTCCACCTTGCGCATCAATTGCCTCGAGGAAAACGATGTACATGCCGATTCGTGCTTTTTGTTGTTCATCGTCCTTCCCGTCCCACACAATATTTCCCTGAGGCCCGCCCGGTTCATTGTTTGCCACAGTCCGGATGAGCCTGCCGCGTACATCAAAAATCCTCACCCTGATCATCGAGACTTGAAGAGGAATGGAATAGTGGATGATCGTGAAGTCTTCCCTTCCATCGCCATCCGGAGAGAACGGATTGGGTGAGCAACCCAGGGAGGAAAGAGAGCGGAGTGCAGATGTGTAAACACTGTTTTGCATACCGGGCGTTCCTCCCGAATGCAGCACACATGTGTTCCAATTCCTTTTCTGGTTAGCAGGTAATTGTGGATTGATGCGTTCCAGTGATCGCCCCGAAGCATCATAGACCCCGGGATTGTGCCAGTCAGGTGAATACAGAACGCTGTCAATTACCGAACCGGTGAGGTCTTTCAACACAACAGCATCGCCATCATTGTTGAGTCCGAGGTTGACACTGTTTGATATCAGAAGAAGCCGCTCATCCATATCGAGCAAATGCGGAAACATGGCCGGCAGATTTGTATCAGTACCCACAACAAAGAATTCCCCGGGATGAACAATACGCCGGGTTTTGCTCAGCGTCGTAACATTAGCGGAGCCGGATAGCCCCGGCCGGTCCGAAATCCTCCATTGAGAGACATCAACATCCTTGTTCCAAGGGTTGAAGAGTTCAACATACTCCGCCTGTCCGGACAAGGGATCGTACATAACCTCATTGACTACCAGTGCATGCTCCGGATAGCCGGTTCGCACCGTAATGAACGACCTGTTGTTCGCAGGCCGTTCGTCAGTGGCAGATTCAACCAAGGCAATTACCTGACGCCGGCCTGCCGGTGGATCACTCCAGATAAACGAAACAGTTGTTGTCTCTTTCAATGACAACGTTGTTGTGATACGGATCTGCCCGATGCGTTCATCTTCCGTAGCAGTTGAATCGTCGTTCAGGTCATGAAACAGCAGCAGGTCAAACTGGTTGACCGGAAGCTTCCCTGCATTCTCTACCGTGGCCAAGAGCGTTGCCGATTCGCCGGGTTGAACAAGAACAGAGGGAGAGCGTAGAATCCTGAGGTCATTGTCCAAACGAACAATTGAGTTTCTTCTGCCCGGAGTTGCCTGAATGGAATCCATTGATGCTCCCCAATTCAGCGAATCATTGGGTTCGAGCAGGTCAATTCGTTCGAGGCTCTTGCCTGATGTTCCTCCCCACTCTGAGAAATAATACAGGCTATCCATGACAATACCGCGGTTATCCCGAATGACTACCGCATCTGCACTGTTATTCCACAGAAATGTGGGAAGCGATGCGCTTTGGACAAGCAAACCAAACATATGCTGATACGCCTCACGGAACAACGCCGAATCCTTGGTAATCGTCATGAAAGAGAAAGGCGGAAGAAACAGAGGAGTTTGTTCCAGCGTGTACCGGCTTGTTGGCGAGCGATTACTGAGTGTCCAATGCCGGAGATCAATGGTATCCGGACTGATGTTGAACAGCTCCACCCATTCAGGTGTTCCGGTCAACGGCGCAAACATTACTTCATTGATCTTGACAACGTTCTGATGATACCCGATAATGCTCGATACTATACGCATGTCATTTGTGCTGTCCTCATCTCCAAATAATCGTGCCATGACAATGAATATCTGCTCACCTGGAATATCCGCCACAAACCGACATGATGCGGCAATGGAATCAAGCGGACCAAGCTGAGGAATTTGCATTACTGCGACACGTTCGTCTGCGTGGGTTAGCGAATCTCCGTCAATATCATGGTAGAATTCTATGACAGATGGCTCAGCCTCCAACATGCCAACGTTCCTAATATGAACCTGAAGGAGAAGAGTATCCTCCCTGACGGGAAATTCAGGGCTGATTATTATGTTATCACTCTGCAGGTCAATATCTTTGCGCGATAGACTGTTTCTCCTGCCGGGAGTGCTGCCACGTGATGTCCCCCAGTTTGATTGCACAGTGGAAGCGGCAAGCGGGTCTATCCGCTCAAGCGATCTTCCCCCGGAGTTGCCGCCCCAGGCCGGAAGATAACTCACAGAGTCCATTGTTGCTCCTCTGTTGTCATACAGAACAACCGCATCCCCGGAGTTATTCAGGGTCGGAAGATTGGG
>CAZWIN010000085.1:0-9526 GCA_964633855.1 uncultured Chitinophagales bacterium | reverse complement strand
CTTCTCGGTTCCAGGACTGATCAATGACACGACATTCTTGACCAGAAGTTCATTTAAGCCGCACGCGGGCACCGGTGTATCCACCAATGTGATTTTTCCTGTTTTCAGATTTTCAATAACCTGTTGCATATTGTCTCGTGGGTTCTTAGTTCGAGTGTTTTTCCGCAACTACAGCAAACATATTTTTCATGGCGAGTCCGGCACCTATCGCCTGGAAAAACCGGCTTTGGGTACTAAAATAAGAAACGATACTACAGTGGAATCCCCCGTCCGACAACAACTTACAAATGGCGGCTTGGTCAACACCATTCCTCGTAACATGGTATTCAGTATTATCGTGAATCGAATCCTCCAGAAAAATACCCTGGGAGCGTCGTAGCCGTCGCTTTATTCCGTCGATCACATCGCCCTGAAAAACACGCCATGAGAAATATGCCAAGTTGCTAAATGACATGGTTGCCCTCCCCACCGTATCATACCGGATTGGGTCCTGAAAGGAGAAGAATTGACCATGAGGATTCAGGAGCGCGACGGCATCTCGGATCATTCCCAGATAATCCGGCACATGATGCAGGAACGAATTAACAACAATAAGGTCATACTTGTTGTTTCTTTCCCTCAGGGTTTCACTAAAATCTTCGCAACGTACTTCCAACAGATCACCAAACCGTTCACACTTTCTTTTTAGTGCATTAAGTTGACTGTCCGAAATATCAACGGCTACCACCTTCGCGCCAAGTTCCAGGAACGGCAGAGTGACAGACCCTTCCCCCGCGCCCAGATCCAACACTGTGGGAATACTCGCATGCCGCCTGGCCCGATCAAAAACCTCCACAACCAACTTGCTATAGAGCTTCCTCAATGAAGCATGTTTAACATGTGGTGCGCCATTGACGTATTTCTTGGTGACTTCTGAATCGTACGTCGATATATTGGCAAGAGCAGCTATTCTATTTATTCTTTCATCCATTTGGAAACTGCCTTCGATGCTGTCCAACCAGAACTCGGTGCACGATTGTATCTTGAGTGGGTCAACAATAATTACTGAATAGCCCGCTTTCTAAACGTATACATAACATCGTGGAGAAGTTTCGCCCACATCGAGAAATAAAACAGGTGTGTCAGATTCTTTGACCGAAACGCCGCAAGTGCAGGATAATTCCAAAAAGTTCTCCTGAGAACAAACTGTCTCTTGAGTGGAGTAATGTCACCAATGATGTGTATTGTTTCCTTGCGTGGCATGAATCCATAACGGTCAGCTATTTTCATATGGGTCACGGTCTTCCAATCAACACCCATCATTTCTGAAACAACCATGTCAAAAGCACCAAGAGAATTTGCAGCAACAAACCAGTTGATCTCCACGGCATCACCCTCCATTGGACCGTTGGTATCCAGTCCGAACTTCCCATCAAGAAATGCGAATCTGAACTTCAAGACTGAGGCAATTTTTGAAATGATGTACGGGAACATATAGTGGTTCTTCAATCGCATAACATCGGGCAGACAACCCCACTGATTCTTGAACGAAAGGGTTACTTTGGTCATTGCATGGATCTTAGCCAAGGGGACGCTAATCGCAAAGTCTACATCGTTGAAAAAGATCTCCGGGAGCTGAAGCGCATAAGGTCCACGCTCGGTTTCAATCTCCACCGATCGGGACGGCACTTTCGAGAGGTTCAGCAATTCCACACTTGGATGGCGCACCAAGAGTTGATCGAAACCCATCGTTGTCATGGCGTCTGACATGGAGAAGCTGTTGTAGCCCCCCTCACCTTCTCCAATCAGAATTTTTAACGTTGGGTTGATTCGAAGGAGAAGCTGTACCAATTCTTCCACAAATGAAGCCTGTGTTGTCACTCCAGCCTTATATGACGGAAAAGTGAGATTCGGTTTGATCAAGACGACGCGAGCCTCACGCGCTTGCTGCACCAAGCCGATGGTGTTCGCTGCCGTGTCAAACTGCGCCGAGAGCCCAGTCTGTGTTTGTGCCAGCCTGTCTGCATACACCGTTGCAATCATATCGAGCACTTCAATTAATGTTAATTTAAGGAAAATTCTTCAGAGAGCAATCTGGCTGTCCGCAGCCAGGAGTATTCGCGAGCTCGGGTCATTCCAAGCGCAATGAGATTAGCGCGCAGCTCAGGGTTAGTGTTCACTCTGTGCATCTGGGATGCCAAGTCCTCCGGGTTGAACGGATCGAAATACACGGCCGCAGATCCACAAAGCTCCTCAAAAGGAATGAAATAGTCTGCATGATTACCCTTCACCATCGAAGCCAATAATGGCGCACCGTGAGCCATGGCTTCGATTGCGGGAATGCCGAAAGTTTCTTCTATTGATGGAAAGACAAACAGATCGGCACGAGAGTATAAGAACCCGAGATCCTTTTGATCAACCCATCCCAAGAAAATTATCCTCTCCCCTGAAGGCAGGATTCGCCGCAGTTCCATCAGAGTGTCAGCATACTCCCTGTAAAGGAAAGCGCCTGCTATGACAAGCGACCCTTTGTAGTCATTCCTTCGAACGAACTGATCAAATGCCCTCATGAGAACTTCAATGTTCTTGTGGGGAGCGATATTAGACGCGGTTAATACAAACTGTTCCGGGAAGTGTTTCCCGTTGCCCGGAGCATGCCCATCCGACAATTCTCGAACTCTCACCCCGTGCGGGATAATGCAGGTCTTGTGCTTTGGGATACCTATCCATGCACTCATTATCGTGCAGGAGTTTTCCGTCAGAAACCTCACCTTCGTTGCACGCCAACAAGACACTTTTGCGAGAATTCTAAGAAGACGCTGTCTGATGCGCTCACGAGCGCTCCAGGCAATTGTATGCTTGGAGTATGGATTCGGGTTCTCCATCAACAGGCAGACTTTACAAGGTGCCAACACGACCGTCTGGTTGCCAAGGGAATACAACCAGTCGGCACGCAGTCTCCAAAGCACAATTGGCAGAACAAGTTGCTCAAATAAGATCCTTCGGACAACTTTCCGGTACTGTACATTGACTCTGTGAATGTGAATCCCATCTGGAAATCCCCCCAGGATCTCTCGTTGGTCATCAGCAACCACAACGATGTAGTCGTTGTTCCTGTCTACTTCTCTTAAAGCCGGCAACAGTTCCAGGAGGCTGACCAATCCACCACCAGAATAGACGCTCAACGCGTTCACAACAATTCTCATTGCTCTGATTCTACCTCAGTTGAGTGTTTGTGATTTCGAGATTCTTGCTCGCAACCATATTGTTTTATCCTGCTTGTTCCACACGACTCCCCCGAAAAAGAGACCTGACTGCCGCAAGATCACCGGGGCTCACACCCTTCAGAACTACGATAAGAACTCCAAACACTGTTGTACCAAGGGCCAGTCGAACCGCCGGGTGGAGTTCGACAAACGGCAATACGGTAACCATTGCGAAGAACACTGCAAGAACAGGTTTCCACAGGTTCTTCCAGAAGAAGGAAGGTTTGGACCAGGGGCTGGTTATCACCAAATAGATGAAATACGCCAATTCCGCAGCCACTACCGCTACCGAGGTGCCGACAATGCCGAACTTGATAGTGAGGAGAGGTATGAGAACAGTGTGTATGGCTGAGAGAAACAGTATCCCTTTCATGTATGTTGCCTGTCTATCAGATGCGATCAGTGCTATCTCCAAGATAGAACGAATGGTTGAGAAAACAAAAGCCCACAACAGAATCCCGAATACGACACCGGAAGCCTCATACTGTGCGGAGTACGTCAGAGCCATAAGTTCAACGGGACACATTGCGCCTACCAAACCAACCGGCAGTGCCACCAACGCTGAAAGCCGGAAACACTTCTCCACAAATTGCTGAAAATTCGGGAGAGACTCATGAAAGCTCCTGGAAAGGCCTGGCAATAAGATTCTGTGCATGCTCGTGATGATGTAGGCCCACAAGAACAGCACAATTCGATGGGCCGCGGTAAAAAAACCGAGTTCTTCCTTTGAGAGAAGGTACCCTACAACGAGGGTAGCCAACGATAGCGAGTACATTGACAACAAGGAGGCAATTCCTATCGGCGCAGACTTCGCAAGAGCTTGCACGCTCGTCCGAAAACTGATCGAGGACCAATCGGGATCAAATCGACTGACAACCAATGCGAAAATCACTACACCCGGTATGACAAGACTGGCGACGTAGAGATATGCGGCCTTTTCGGCATCCGCTTCACTCGAAACCATCAACAATACGCCAAGGAAGAACAACATTCCCTTGAGTATTCTTGCAAGACTGATGAGTCCGACTTCCTGGCGTGACTCGAACACCCACTCAAGGAGCAATCCAATTGGAAAAACAGCCAGGGCGGAAATCAAAACAAGAGAGGATGTCCCCTCCGGCAAGAGACTGGTCCCGGAAACAAACAGGGTGAGGCCAAAAAGAAACAGTGCGAGATGAAACCTCGTCGAGAGCACTGTCGCGATCCACAGACTCAGCGTGCGGGGATCCCGGGATGTCTCCCTTATTCCAACTACTTCAAGCCCAAAATCCCCTACGCGCAAGAGATAGAGCATGAAGATCTGGGCAAAGTTCCACACCCCGAATCCAGATGGTCCGAGCACCCTTGCGAGGTACGCCAATCCAACGAAAGAGAATAGCTGGCCAACCACATTGCCTGCAAGGAGGGTTATGAAGTTCTTCAATAATTTCTTCGCTACTGGCATTCATCACATCAATAAAATTGGATTGTACTTCACGGGATTGCATGTGGAATCATGTTCAAGGTCGTTGGAGAGTCCTGAGGGCAGGAGCGCTCGCCAGGGAAACGATCATCGCGAGTTCGAACCAGAAGACCTCGCCGTACCAGTAGTCATTTGTGGTTTGCAGTAACAACAACCCCCCAAGGCCCCAGAGGTAGACACGAACCAAAGGATGCCGGTTTCGGCAGGTCATCCCCCGGCGGACGACATGGACAAGAAAGACGAAAAATGGCGCCGCCCCGACAATACCCACATCAGTCAGGAAACTGAGCCACATACTGAGTGGAGCGGCAAATCCTTTGTCCATTAGTCCACCAGATCGGGCATACTCAAACGCAAATCCTCCTGGGCCGATCCCAGTAAAGGGATTCTCCATGAACACCTTAATCCCCACGTACTGACGATACAACCGATCCAGAGTGGAGCCATCTTGCAGCGAGAGTACCCGGGCTACGCGCTCGAGAATCAAACTCCCCAATGGTGAAATGACGATTGCTATAATGACGATCACCATGCCCGCAAGGACTTTCGTGAAATGCTTCGAGTGACGCAACGAGAGCAAGAGTAGAATCGACATAATGGTGGTTGCGGCGAGAACTGCAGTGAGGGAGAGATTCAACACAATTGCCAACGCAAATATGCCAATGAAGACCATCTGGCCGGATTTGCTGAAAACGTTGGTGTGCTCAATGCGAGCCACGACAGCCTTGGTCAACAGAGGCACGAGAAAGAAACCAAACGAAGATGGTTCACTGTATACAGCGCTTGCCCGATACACGCGTTCCCCCCCCGATGTTGCAAAACTCGATGCAAGCTTATACGTCTCGTTCGTTGGTTCGATCTCAATCAGTAAATCGGATGAAAGGAAATTGTAGGAGATGTACTGAATAATTCCAAAGAGGGCAATGGCAGCACCGACAGTCATTTGAATTGCGAACACCCTTCGATAAAAAAGATCATCACCTTGTGAAAGAACACTTACGAACACAACATACACAATAGCCGCGTATATTACTCTGGTAGTTATGGTAAGTGCACGGTCCTGAGGAGTACGCCCGAGGATACTGGTAATGGGATCCGCAACCGACATCGCAAATGTTGCCACGATGTACGCCCCGACGAAGAGAATGAGCGGGGTAAAGGAGCGGTCATTCCAGATCTGACCCCCGCGATAGAAGAAATCCAGTATCAGTATGAATGCGAGACCGCATATTACCCACAGTGCTGGCCAGTCTCTGTCGGTGAAGACCGAGAACATGTAAAATGGGCTTACTAAAAGGAACGCGTAGATGAACCATGCCTTAATCGGGATCGCATATGGCGATCGCAACGTAGTGTATGAAACCATCTCTGCTTTCACCGGCCCCGGACAATCGGGAGGATTAAAGAATCAGCTGATTGCTTCATTGAAACAGACGTCGAAGGTTAAGCTCCTTGCGGATGAAGTCAATTTTCTTCGCCTCATCGCCTTCAAGTGCTCTTGCACGTTGAAAATACTCCAGAATAAAGGCAAGGAGGACTCCAATGATTACGCTGCCCATGCATGCTGCAATGGTAAGAAGAAGACGCTTGGGCTTTGAGGCCTTTATTGCCGGAACAGCATTATCCAGGACAACAACGCTGGGAGTATTTCGTTGTTCCTCAATCTTAGCTTGCTCATAAAGAGGCAGTAGCAACTCAAGCAGCTTTGATTGAATCTCCACCTCCCGGAAATTTCTGAGATATTCCATACCTATCCCGGGTGCTTTGGCGAACGAGGGGAAAAGCTGGTACTGCGTTCCTCCCCCTGTTGGCCTGGTGTTCATACTAGAGAGTTCGTGCTTGAGTGCTTCCATTTCCAGGACAACCGATTGGCGGGCAATATTGTCCGCTGTTGTTGTTTTCTCGAGGATGGCCAACTCAATCTCTTTTAGTGTCAGTTGAGTCTGCAGCCCGGCAGCAAACTGAACAGCCGCCTTCATCTGTTCAGGGATCGAGTATACCCCATGTCGTTCCTGGAACACACGCAACGTATCTTCGGCATTCGACAGGTCTTCAAGGTTTTGTTGATACCGCTTCTCCAGGAATTCCCGATTGCTGCGCGCTTCTGCGGTTGACATCTCGATGAAGATCGTATTCAGTACATCCACAAAATAATTTGCCATGTCAGCGGCTTGTTGGGGATCAGTGTCATATGCTGCTACCTCGATCAAAACATCTTCTTCCCCTATCCCGACGCTGATATTGCTGCGCAGTTCTTTGACAGCTTCTTCCTTGTTCTCCGACCGATAGACTTTGGACAACTCGAATCTATCGACAACTGCCTCGAGGCACCTGCGACTGTTCAAGATCGCCTGAAGCTGAACGAGGTCATCTGAAGAACCACCGATGCCCAGATTACGAAAGGGCGATGAAGCACGTGCGATCGAACTGAGCAGCCCGAGAGTATTCTTCTGCTTGGGGGGCATCAGAGTCGTTGTGGACTTGTACCAACGCGGGAGAACAAGAAACAATACTACCACCGCCAGAAGTGTGGCCACAAGAGAGAATCTGACGATCAGGCGTTTGTGTCTCACTATGACCAATAAATAGGCCAGAATGTTTACGTAACGTCCGTCGTTATCAGTGTTGATAGTTTCGCTATTCTCGCTGTTCATATACACAACCGCATTGTCATCGAATCCAAATGAATCATGAATCACACCACGCGCTTCGGTGTAATCGACTACGGTGGAGAATATTACTTCCCAAAATTATTAACCAGCAATGCAACGGTTGCGACGACTCCGATAATGCTCGCTATCTGGGCATACGTTGTAATGTAGTACGAAAAAGGATAGTGTGTTTCACGGGGTACCCAGACGAAGTCGCCGTCCTCCACTGCGGTCTCGTCAGGGTCCAGCCACACACGGGTACCGGATTTGACCACTTTCACGTCACCCGACCGCGCCTCCTGTGTAAACCCGCCGGCCCTCTCAATGTAATAGTCCGCGCCCTGCCCGACAACAAAAGGAACATGACCCGGCGACAACACCTGCCCGAACACATAAATCGTATTCGTACGTGAGGGAACGCGGATTTCATCGTACGGCTGAAGAGTGACATCCTGCGTGGTGTCACCATCCCGGAACAACCTCGTGAAATCCACGGACACCAGTTCCCCTTTCAGCCGGAGGGCCATTTCCGTCAGGTAGTATCCGCTGTCCTGATTACTCAAGCTGGCACGCATCGTCCGCTGTCGCTCCTCCTCGAGCAGTTCGGGATTGTCAATGAATCCGGGCGTTTTTCTCAGTATCGTGGCGCCTGGAAGAAAAGCCTCATCGGTAAATCCTCCGGCGGCGTTAATCACTTCGGTCAGCCGCGTCCCACCGCGGGTTATGGGATACCGGCCCTCGAAATGCACTTCACCCTCAATCGCGACAATGTAGTTCTTCCTTACCTCCGGGTCCGCGCGCACAATAAGCCGGTCGCCGGGTTTCAATTCAATATCGCCCGCCCCATCCTTCACAATGGCGCCAATACTGACTTGCAATGAATCCATGGAGTTGCCATCAGCCGAAAGTCGGGTGAGCAGCGCGGCACCATTCTCCATTTGGGTGGTTGTTCCAAGACTCCACTTCAGGATGTCGGTCAGGCGATCGCCCTGCACGAACTCAAACGTCCCCTGGCGATAGACGGCACCGAACACACCGATGGACCGTGACATCGGCGAAAGGTCGGGAACAAAGACCTGATCACCCTCCTGGAGATATGGATTGTACTTTCCATCTCCGGTTGCATAGTACCGCAGGAGATCAACTTTTCCAAGAGTACCATCACGACGTTTGATCACAATGTGGCGCTGGGAAGCCCGCTGCCTCGACTGTTCCATCTTCGCGGCGAAGTCCTGGTCGTTGAGTTGAGCTTCGGTCGGCCGGTTCCCTCTCGTCATCAGATGGTCAACGCGTTCAACGGAGGACATTTCATAGGTTCCCTCGTTAATCACGCTGCCCGCAATCTGAACAACAACCCGGCGGGGAGAAAGCAAGGTGACGGTGAGTTCACCGCGCGTGTAAAGCTGTCGCAAGCGTTCCACGATTTTTCCCTTCGCTGCATCAAGCACCATCCCCCGTACGTCAATCAGTCCGGCATTCGGTATCAAGACCATTCCTTCGGGAGTCACGGTGACGGTATGCTCTTTGGGCGCGCTGGACCACACATTGATTGCAAGGACATCACCGGGGCCAACGATGTATTCGGCGGGGTTTACCGGGGCATCCAAGGCGATCTGTTTACCGGAGAAGGGGGAACTCTCCGTCTTTGCTCCCGCTCTCAACTGGTTCAGGTCGGGGAGCGAAACGCCCTGTAGAGGGGATTGAGCATGCGTGCCGATGGTAAATCCTGCGCAACACACGATGAGGAACATCCCACAGACCAGTCGCATTTGCTTCACGGATTCACGCCTCATGATACTGCTTTTGATAGAATTCTTTGTATTCTCCGGACATCACGCGGTCGCACCATGTACGGTGTGAGAGATACCAGTCGATTGTCGCGGAAAGTCCCGCCTCGAACGAATGAGCAGGCGACCAGCCCAGTTCTGTTTTCATCCTGGAGGCATCAATCGCGTAACGTCGATCGTGGCCCGGCCTGTCCTTGACGAATGTGATAAGCGATTCCGGTTTCTTTAACTGCTTCAGCAGCAGTCTCACAATGTCAATATTTTTCCACTCATTGTTGCCGCCGATGTTGTACACCTCTCCGGTGCGCCCCTTTTCCAGAACGCGGTCAATCGCACGACAATGATCTTCAACAAATAGCCAATCCCTCACATTCAACCCAT
>CAZWIN010000084.1:0-9729 GCA_964633855.1 uncultured Chitinophagales bacterium | reverse complement strand
TACCCTTACAGATGTACGCTTTCATTATTGTCCGGGATGTGGCCATGGTGTTGCACACCGAATCCTGATGGAGGTAGTGGATGAGCTCGGCATTCAGGAACAAACGGTAGGCGTCGCGCCGGTGGGATGCTCCGTTTTTGCTTACCACTACATGAATGTTGACATGCAGGAAGCGGCGCACGGGCGCGCGTCTGCAGTGGCAACCGGCATCAAGCGAATTCTTCCTGACAGATACGTCTTTTCGTATCAGGGTGACGGAGATCTTGCGGCAATCGGTACGGCAGAGACCATCCATACGTGCAACCGTGGGGAGAATATTCTCATTGTCTTTATCAACAATGCGATCTACGGCATGACTGGTGGCCAGATGGCTCCGACAACACTGCATGGAATGAAGACATCCACCTCTCCGGAAGGCAGGGAACCGCAGACTGCAGGCTATCCCCTCAAGATCGCCGATATGGTAGCAATGCTGCCTGGTGTGTATTACGTCAGCCGCAATTCCGTTCACACGCCGAATGCAGTGCGTCAATGTAAGAAAGCGATCACGAAGGCACTGCAGTATCAGAAGCAGAACAAGGGAACATGTTTCATCGAGATTGTTTCCAACTGTCCGTCGGGATGGAAGATGACTCCGCTCGACGCAAACACATGGATGGAAGAAAATATGTTTAAAATGTATCCCCCGGGAGAGATCAAAATACCGGCATAAGAGAATATATATCCAGCAGCAAACATCGCTTATCAGGAAAGAAAACATTTATGACACATGAACTTCTCGTTGCGGGTTTTGGGGGACAGGGAGTGCTCTCGTTGGGTATGACTCTGACATATGCAGGCATGAAGGAGGAAAAGGAAGTCAGTTGGATGCCGTCTTACGGGCCGGAGATGCGTGGCGGTACTGCGAATTGTATAGTTGTTGTTTCCGATACGAAGATCAGCTCGCCTATCGTTCCCTCGTTTGATACAGCCATTGTGTTGAATCAACCATCAATGGAGAAATTCGAGAAGGCGGTCCGCCCCGGAGGCCTTCTTCTGTACGATTCAACGAGTATTATTGTGCAGCCGACACGCACCGATCTGCGCATCACCGGCATACCGGCAAGCGAAGAAGCATCAAGAATGAAGAATTCGCGCATCATGAATATGATCGTGCTTGGCGCGTTCCTCGAACTGACGCATGTTGTCATGGAAGGTTCAGTGATGAAAGCATTGGAGGAAGTACTTCCTGAACGTTATCACCACCTTCTTCCACTTAACGCGCAGGCGCTCCAGCGTGGGGCGGAACTTGCCATGCAAACAGAAGTTGTTTGACGTTTACCCATCGAAAGATTCATCATCGCAAAGGAGCCAATCATGAAAGCCGATTGCGTGCATTCATGCAAAGGATTGTGCAGCGCCCTCGAAACTGCCGAACATCGGGAGAGCGAAGCAATAAAACTGTACAAGGAGTATGTTGAGAAATGCGATTACCCCGACGTTCGCGAGATCATGAACGAGCTGATCCGGTACCGTGAGGCGGGGTTGAAGCTGATTCGTGAAAAACGTGAAATCCTGATGGTGAAGTTTAATACACTGGATAGAATAGGCGACAGTTTTTTTTAGACTCTTGCTACGGAGAAACAATGTCCCACCATAGAGATGAAACAGTTCACTGGGCGGAGATGTCCATTGAGGATATCCTTGAACTGGCGATTGCCGATGAGGAGTATGCACGCGACTATTACTCCAAAGCTGCTCAGCTCGTTGGGAATCTCCACACGAAGCGCATGCTGCTCAAACTTGCGGAGATGGAGCGTGGCCATGCAACAGAGCTTCGTAAAGAACTGATGGAATTACGCCTGGAACGGGAAGAAGAAACAGGAATTGCCGACTAGGTGCTGAAACACGGGAAATGTCGCGACACGGCGAAACCTCCATGGATCAATAAGCGGAGTACTCATGAAGAAATATCAGATCGCGTGGCTTCCGGGTGACGGAATCGGAAACGATGTGATGGAAGCAGCCAGGCTAGTACTGGACGCAATACACCTCGATGCAGAATACATTCACGGCGACATCGGGTGGGAATTCTGGTGTACAGAAGGTGATGCCCTGCCGCAGAGAACCATCGATTTGCTTGGGAAGGTGGACGCCGCGATGTTCGGTGCGATTACATCGAAGCCTGTCAAGGCTGCAGAAGCAGAGCTTGCTCCGGGCCTCCGCAACACAGGACTTGTCTATCGCTCGCCGATTGTCAGAATGCGTCAATTGTTCGATCTCTTTACCTGCCTCAGACCGTGCAAAGCATACCCCGGAAATCCGCTTAATCATAAAGAGAACATTGACCTTGTTGTCTTTAGGGAAAACACGGAGGACCTGTATGCAGGTGTGGAATTTCATCCCGTTCCCCGGGAGTTGATGGATACCCTTCGCCGCTTATCGAAGCCCTTTGCAGCATTTCAGAATGTACCTCCCGAAGATCTTGCCGTGTCCTGCAAAATCAATACCGCCAGGGGATCAGAGCGGATAGTACGCGCAGCCTTTGAGTTTGCGCGCAAGTTCGGGCGAAAAAAAGTTACCGTAGTACACAAAGCAAATGTGGTGCGAGCGGCGGACGGGCTCTTTTTTGAAGAAGCAAAAAAAGTCGCAAAGGATTTCCCGGACATCATCGTGGATGATGCCAATGTGGATGCGATCTGCATGTGGGCGCTCAAGAACCCGTTCAACTATGATGTGCTGGTCGCGCCCAATTTGTACGGAGATATTATTTCGGATCTGTGCGCCCAAATGGTTGGCGGCCTTGGCTTCGGATGCTCGGGAAATATCGGAGAAAAGCTTGCAGTCTTTGAGCCAACACATGGATCCGCTCCCAAATATGCAGGCCAGCACAAGGTGAATCCTGTTGCCACGATTCTGGCTGCAAGAATGATGCTGGACTGGCTGGGCGAAACAGAAAAAGCGTCGCGTATCGAGCAGGCCGTTGCATCAGTGATTCGTGAAGGGGCAGTACGAACGTACGACATGGGGGGAAGCAATACTACCATGGAAATGGCCGAGGCCATCGCGCGGCATCTTCCCGATTAAGACAAAAGGGTGCCTGGAATGAATGGCCTGATTGTACATGAGGTGGGTATGCGGGATGGGCTGCAGATGGAACAACAAATTGTCCCACTCCCGGAAAAAGTAAAGTGGATCAACCAGCTGATTGACGCGGGGGTAGATATTGTGCAGCTCGGTTCATTTGTTCACCCCACAAAAGTTCCGCAAATGGCCGACACCGATGAGCTGTTTCATTGTTTTGGCAAAGAGAAGCAGCGACCGGTTATCTTCTCAGCGCTCGTGTTGAATGAAAAGGGCCTGGAGAGAGGGTTGCGTTGCGGGGTGGAGATGTTTTGCATGGGAGTTTCAGCGAGCGAAACGCATAGCCGAAAAAATACCGGTATGCCAATCCGTGAGGCGACAGAACGCATTATTGCAATGGCAGTGTTGGCAGGCGAAGAAAAGAAGAGGATTCAAGTATCCGTCCAATCGGCATTTGGCTGCGGGTACGAAGGGCGCGTTCCGCAGGAACATGTGATGAAAATTGTTGAGCGGTTTCTCGGCGCCGGACTCCGGGCTGTGAGCCTTGCGGATACTGCCGGCCATGCAACTCCCGACCGCGTCGAGCAGATATTCAGCGCTATCCGTGAGCTCGATGATGATGTTGAACTCGCATGTCATTTTCATAATACGTATGGCCTTGCCATGGCGAATTGTTACGCTGCGCTCAAGGCTGGCGTTACATACTTTGAATCCTCCATCGCCGGGTTGGGAGGATGCCCGTTTACAAAAATAGCGGGCGGAAATGTGGCGACCGAAGATCTTGTGCACTTTCTCCAGCGAATGGGACAGCGGACGGATATCGGTCTGGATCGTTTGATCGACACTGCAAACGATGTTACGAAGTTCTTTGGCCACGAGATGAACGGGGTCATCCATAAAACCGGTGCGATTCAACAGCAGCACGAAATCGCATAAACGAAACCACTATGAAAAAGGAACAGCAAACGCCGCAAAGGAATGGAGGTAATCGTTCCAACGGATTACTTGGCGGGATAAGGGTTCTCGACCTGACGAATGTGCTTTCCGGCCCGTTTGCCACGTTGCATCTTTCGTTGCTCGGGGCGGAGGTGATCAAGATTGAAAACCCGGTTGATGGTGATTTGGCGCGCAAACTGGGCAATGTTCCGGAACTCAACAAGCAGTTGATGGGAACCAGCTTCCTCGCGCAGAACGCCAACAAGAAATCAGTTACGCTGAACCTCAAGGCTCCGGAAGCAAGAGAGATATTCAAAAAACTGGTGAAGACCGCCGATGTTATCGTCGAGAACTTCCGGCCTGATGTAATGAAACGCCTTGGTCTTGGTTACGATGAACTGCACGGGATCAATCCGCGGATTGTGTACTGCGCTATTTCGGGCTTTGGCGTAACAGGGCCCGACGCTCTGAAACCTGCCTACGACCAGATTATCCAGGGATTGAGTGGTGTTATGGCAATTAACGGTGACGAGCATCTGAACCCATTGCGATGCGGCTTTCCTGTGTGCGATACCGTTGGAGGCCTGAATGCCGCGTTTGCGATTATGGCCGGGTTGTTCCATCGTGAAAGGACGGGCGAGGGCCAGCACATAGACATTGCATTGCTGGATTCGATCATGCCGCTTATGGGTTGGGTGGCGGCCAACTTTCTGATTGGTGGACAGGCACCTGTATTAATGGGTAATGATAATTTTACAGCGGCACCATCGGGTACATTTTCCACACAGGATGGATATATCAACATTGCGGCAAATAAACAGGAGCAGTGGGAAGCGGTGGCGGACATCCTGTGTGTGCAGGAACTGAAATCCGATCCGAGATTCCGCGAGCGTGAAGCGCGAAAGAAGAACCGGAAAGTCCTTACTGAATTGTTGGAAGAAAAGCTCATTGCCAGGCCTACAAAGCATTGGGTTGACGCCCTGAACAAGTCAGGTGTCCCCGCAGGCGAAATACTGAATTTGGCAGATGCCCTGCAACAGGGTCAAGTGAAACATAGGCAAACACTGCAAACGATAAGTGCTCCTGATATCGGCGAGCTGCAACTCTTTGGTTTGACGGCAAAATTTGAAAAGACCCCCGGTCGGGTCACTTGTCCCCCGCCGCGGTTGGGTGATCATACGGAAGAAGTTCTGGGTGGAATAGGACTGACGAAGCAACAGGTCGTTGAGCTAAGAACAAGGGGTGTTGTGTAGGGTGTTTGGTTGTAGACATGTCAAAGCATGAGGTCGAATTCGGGGAAAATATCATGGGTATGACGGTTGTTGAAAAAATTCTTGCCCGCGCAAGCGGACGCACTTCGGTAAAGGTTGGGGATGTTGTCGAGCCGGCAGTGGATCTGGTGATGTCACACGAAAACGCTGCGCTGGTCATCAATCAGTTTCAGGAAGTGTTCAAAGGAACAGGCTTGAATCCCGAACTTTGGGACCCGGAGAAAGTGGCAATCATTTTCGACCATCGCGTTCCAGCCGAATCCCCGAAAACTGCCGGTAACCAGAAGAAAGTACGCGAGTTTGTCGCTTCGAACGGTATCACGAAGTTCCATGATATACGTGGCGATGTTGGCGGTATCTGCCATCAGGTATTGCCGGAGTCCGGTTATGTGAGGCCGGGCTCGGTTGTGGTCGGGACGGATTCTCATACAACGAGCCACGGCGCACTTGGGTCGTTTGCTTTTGGGATTGGTGCAACGGAAATGGCAAGCGTTTGGGCGCTGGGCATTGCGCTCAATGTTGATGTGCCGGCAACAATCAAAGTTGTTGTCAACGGGAAATTCCCTCCGTACGTCGGGCCCAAGGATTTAATTCTTCACCTGATTGGAAAACTCGGTGCCGAAGGGGCCAATTTCAAAGTACTCGAATTTCACGGCGAAACTATTCAAGCAATGCCGGTTTCCGGACGTTTGGTACTGTGTAACATGTCGGTTGAAGCAGGAGCAACTTCAGGCATTGTTCCGGCGGATGATGAGACAATCCGCTATTTGCGTGAAGAGGCCGGTGTCCATTGCGCCTTTGATGTTGTGCATCCGGATCCCGATGCAATATATGCGGCCCAAATCAACATTGATGTCGGCAGGTTGGATCCGCAAATTGCTTGTCCGCACACAGTGGATAATGTCAAATCCGTTTCCGCCGTTGTTGGCAGGAAAGTTCACCAGGTGGTGATAGGTTCATGCACGAATGGGAGGCTGGATGACCTTGAAGTTGCCGCCCACATTGTTCGTGGGAGAAAGGTCTCGCAGGATACACGTATGCTTGTGTTTCCCGCTTCAGGGCGCATATACCAGGCTGCATTGGAACGTGGATATCTTCATGACTTTATGCATGCCGGTGCCGTGGTGATGAATTCCGGTTGCGGCCCCTGCCTTGGAGTTCATGAGGGCGCCCTTGGCGATGGAGAAACAGCGCTTTCCACTACCAATAGAAATTTCAAGGGGCGGATGGGCAATCCGAATTCTGAAGTATTTCTCTGTTCACCGGCGGTTGCGGCGGCCTCTGCGCTCACCGGTGTTATTACTGATCCGCGCATCATGGTGGAGGCATAGCATGGCACAGATAGTACTCAAGCTTGATGATGATATCTCCACAGATGTCATTTATCCCGGACGCTACATGGCGACCGTTCTTCCCTCGGAGACCCCGCAATTTGCATTTGCAGATAATGCGGAGTTCAATACGAAGCTGAAGGAAAAGAGAATCGCCCCGGGCAGTGTGGTGCTTGCGGGAAAGAACTTCGGGTGCGGCTCCTCTCGCGAACAGGCCGTATCAGCGCTGAAAGGCTACGAACTCGTCATCGTGGCAAAAAGTTTTGCGCGAATCTTTTTGCAAAACGCTGTCAATCTCGGTTTGCGCGTGGTTGCTGTTCCCGAAATTGAAGCGGAGGAAGCTGATGAGGTGGAAATTGGAGAGGATGTCGTGATTCACAAAAGGACCGGCAAGGTGTTTACGATTCACCGGCTCCCCAGTGCGCGCCAGGCCATTATTAATGCCGGCGGGCTGATTCCGTACACGAGGCGCAGGTTGTTACAGCAAAGCAGGAACATATCACCACATTGAACAAGACATGAGAGGAATTGATATGGATAGCTACCAACTCTCTACTCAGCGTGAGCTCTTCCGGATTCTTGAGGATGCGATCAAGGATGAAGACATTGCCCACGACAAGTATGCAGAGGCGGCCCGGCATACGGATGATCCTTGTGTGAAATCCTTTTTGTTGGGACTGGCCGCCATGGAGCAAGAACACCATCTTTTGTTGGAAGCCAAGCTCAATGAACTCAGGGCAGTTGCTGAATTGCAGGATGAAATTAACGAGGCGTATGGATGACCATGGAAACTTTGGAACAGCCTAGAATCAAACACAAAACGTTTTCCTATCAGACGGCTTTGAAGTGGGTTGGCGGGAAAGCAGGAGTACTCGGCTCTGAAGGAAAACACTCGTTCCGGGTGGCAAGCCCGAGAGAGTTCAAAGGAGAAGCAGGCGTATGGACTCCGGAAGATCTCATGGTCGGTGCAGTGGAAGTGTGCCATTTGACCACCTTTCTGGCGTATGCGCAAAGGAAACAACTTCCGCTCATCTCCTATGAGAGCAAGGCAACCGGAGTGCTTGAATTTATTGATGGTGACTACAGGGTTAGCCGCATTATTCTTTCACCGCGGATAATGGTCGGCAACACCGTAACAGAACCTGAAGTGTACGAATTACTGCGCGAATCGCACAAGCATTGTATCATCTCCAATTCCATTAATTCGATAGTAGAAGTAAACCCGACGGTTCTTTTTCAATAAGCGTTGCCTTACACAGCCTGAAGCGGTATTCCCAATCCTGCCAAAACCCCGCTGCTTCTTCCCAATTCTGGAAAAGTGCTCTGCCTTGGAGTGAAAAATTGGGTCTTTTGAGCTAAATACGCAGCTTTTTGCTGTAATTGACTGGCATTGCCTTTGCCCTCTGGATAATCACCATTCCGGAGAAAGTACATGCAAAGCCTGTTCTCACACGTCGATCTTCACCTCCTGAAAAAATACGACCAGCCGGGTCCGAGGTACACCAGTTATCCCACGGCGCCATTGTTCAATAGTTCGTTCAACGCAGACAATTACCGGGACGAGCTTCTCGCAACAAACGGGCCCGAAGCCGATACGGATATCTCCCTGTATTTTCACTTCCCGTTCTGTGACACACTCTGCTACTTCTGTGGCTGCACCATGATGGTCACTCGTGATAGGAAACGCGTTGCGGAGTATCTGCAGTACCTCAAGAAGGAGATGGATCTTGTCGCGCCGCTGATTTCCGCCGGAAGGAAAGTCACGCAAATTCACTGGGGAGGAGGGACGCCGACACACCTCACTCCGGAAGAGATACTGGATATTGCAGGATACATCCGCCGGTCGTTTAATGTTGACTCCGAAGCTGAGATGAGCGTGGAAATAGATCCGCGTGAATTGACGCAAAAGCATCTTGGCACACTTCGTCATGTCGGGTTTACGAGATTGAGTATGGGGATACAGGATTTTGACCCGCGCGTACAGCAAGCAGTGAACCGCATTCAATCCGAAGAGCTTATTACTAATGTGTTCAAATGGGCAAACGGGCTCGATTACGAGAGCATCAATGTTGATCTGATCTATGGCCTGCCTATGCAAACACTCGAAGGCTTCCAACGCACGTTACAGAAGACGATGGCATTCAGTCCGGATAGAATTGCTGTATTCAACTATGCCCATGTCCCGTGGATGAAACCGCATCAGAAGCTCATCCATGAGGAAGACCTTCCTTCGCCGGAGCAGAAACTGGACATTCTGAAAATGACGATTGAAATGCTCTCGTCGAACGGTTACGCCTACATCGGCATGGATCATTTCGCAAAACCCGGCGATGAACTGGCGCGTGCCCAACGGGAAAAGACATTGTACAGGAATTTTCAGGGCTACTCAACAAAAGCGGGAGCAGATCTGTACGGACTTGGATTGTCGGCAATCAGCCATTTTCAAAGCGTCTATGCCCAGAATGTCAAATCACTTTCGGAATACTACGGACGCCTCGATCAGGGGCTCTTTGCAACGCATGTCGGCTATCGGATGAATGAGGATGATCAGATCAGGAAATTCGTCATCATGCGTTTGATGTGTGACCTGGAATTGGAAAAGAAGATGGTGGAGGATCGTTTCTCGATTGATTTTGACGAGTATTTCGATTCATCACTGAATGCGCTTGCACCGTACGTTGCAGACGGGCTTGTGAAGCTCTCTCTCGGCCGCATTGAGATCGTCGGTTCCGGGAGGCTGCTGTTGCGCAATATTGCCATGTGTTTTGATGCCTATCTGGAAAATATGGACAGATCGAAACCGGTTTTTTCACGCACTGTATAATTGCCTTACGATTGGAAAGAAGTTATGCCAGAACTGACACCCCGCGAAATGATAACGATAGACGGCAACGAAGCCGCAGCATACGTCGCGCACAAACTGAATGAGGTCATAGCGATTTACCCCATCACACCATCATCAAATATGGGTGAATGGGCCGATGAATGGTCGGCACAAGGGAGACAAAATCTCTGGGTTACGGTTCCATCGGTAACGGAGATGCAAATCGAAGCAGGTGCCGCTGGTGCTGTCCACGGAGATCTGCAGGCAGGTGCGCTCTCAACAACGTTTACCTCGTCGCAGGGGT
>CAZWIN010000083.1:0-9736 GCA_964633855.1 uncultured Chitinophagales bacterium | reverse complement strand
TCTGATGCTGCATCTAGCGGTGGAAATGGTGCAACGGAAACCGATGGCCTGCTCAAACTGTTCATAGACCTGCGACAAGATGCGCGCGCACAAAAACTGTGGCAACTTTCAGACAAGATTCGGGACGGTTTGACGAAACTGGGAATCACCCTCGAGGACAAAAAAGAGGGAACGACCTGGAAGCGTACCTCAGGATAAGCGGATGTCAACCGATTCACTCACAATTATTACAAACGGCCTCGTTGTCACCTGTGATTCAGGTAACCGCGCTGGCGCATATACTATCGTCCTGCGTAACGGACGTATTGCGGAAATCACTGAACGCTCCGATTCACTTCTTGCGCTCCACTCTCATGCAACAATTGTTGATGCATCCGGGAAATTGATCATACCCGGATTCATTAATGCGCATTTTCATACGGAGAGCCTGCTTCTGCGTGAGCGGACAAGGCATCTTCATATGGCACTATGGAAGCAGGATATCCGGCTTCACGAGGCGTCACAGCGTTTGGTTGCATCGGACAGCATGGACGATATCCGCACGCTGTATCTTGCCGCATACTTTGCGCACCTGAAATCAGGAACTACGTGTGTTGGCGAGTGTACTCCTGCCGTGAGCGAAAAAGGCCTGGTGAAGCTTCTCCAAACGATTGAACGAACCGATGTGAAAAGCGTCGTCACGCTGCAGAATTGGGATCAACTGCGTCAGGCAAAAGAGCTTGGGCCGGCGCGGCCGCGCGTCATGCTGGGTTTGGGGAAGGAGCAGGATTATACGGTGTACACCTTCGAAAATACACTGCGGGAAGCGCTCGAGATGGACATCCCCGTTGTTGCGCATCTCGCCGAGCAACGCGAAGATGTGGAAGTGGTGAGGAAAAACTTCCTGAAGGATACGCTTGCAGTGTTGCGGGATTTCAGAATTCTGCGTGAAAACACGGTGCTTGTTCACCTGAATCATATTTCACCCCAGGAAGCCGATATTGTCGCCGACATTGATGCGCCCGTTGTTATCTCACCAATGTCCTCGGCGCTCAAACAAACCGGGTTTCCCTCGTTGAGGCATCTCGCCTCCCGGAACGTTTTCATGGCGCTTGGTACAGATTGGGGTAGCTGTGATATGTTGGAAGAAATGCGCTTCTTGTACAGGCTCCCATTGATTGTCTCGGGGCTCCGTCGGTTCACAGCGGTCGAGTTGCTGAGAATGGGAACGATCAATGGCGCACACGCCCTCGGCATTGCATCGGAAACGGGATCAATCGAAGTTGGCAAAAAGGCGGATCTTGCGTTTTTCTCTCTCGCAGATTTGCGCATGCCGGAGGTCAGCCCGACTTCCAGTGTTGAAGAGATTTCAGATATCCTCCTTACTTCATTCTCAAGCAAAGATATTTCCGATGTAATGATTGACGGTGAGTTTTACCTTCGCGACCATCGTATCATGACTCTG
Source organism: uncultured Chitinophagales bacterium (assembly GCA_964633855.1). Classification (GTDB taxonomy): domain Bacteria; phylum Bacteroidota; class Ignavibacteria; order UBA10030; family UBA6906; genus CAZWIN01. The sequence goes on along the minus strand of CAZWIN010000083.1, from coordinate 8,292 downwards.
GAAGAACAGGATGTAAAAGCAGGAATGCGGGAGATGAACGAGAGGTATTTCCCTCAACCGAAAACAAGACCGATACACGCGGAAGCAGAGCGGCAACAGGCAAAAATGATTCTCTTCTGGCCCGAACCGCGCAAAGGAGCTGAAGTCAAGGAAGGATTTGAACACGGGTTCGCTCCACCTGATAAAAAGGCCGGCCAGGGTGTGAGCCCTGCCTCAGCCAGAGAAGAATCCCGTCAGAAACAATCCCCCGGCGGTACCCGGCCGCCAGCTACCGAGCCACCGAAAGAAATAAAGAAGGTTTTTGGCGAAGACGACTTGTTCTGAGCGATTATTGTCCCCGCCTTTTTCAATTCTTGAATCACCCGCGTTCTTTCTCTATATTACTTCAGGAACAATTACGTCAGGTTAGGTGAAAGTATATCTGCAAGCATGTGTGTTGATGTTGTTGCTGTATTCGGTTGCAGGCGCGCAAGGGTCCGCCGGTACCGCTGCAAACATTGAACCACGATATGTGTTGGACATACCAACGGCAGGAATGATGCCTAAGGGATCGCTTGCCGTTGATCTGGAATTTTATCAGGAAGGCGGAATTCTTGCAGGTCTTTCCATCGGGGTGCTCGAACGGTTTATGATTGGTCTTTCGTACGGCGGAACCCGCCTGATTGGTTCCACAGACCCGATCATGAACGAAGTACCCGGGGTCAATATCAAGGTTCGCCTGGTCGAGGAGAGTGATGAATTGCCTGCCATCGCTTTGGGATTTGATTCGCAGGGAAGAGAAGGATTTGACAAGACCCTTGACCGCTATGCCATCAAATCGCCGGGCTTTTATGCAGCGGCAAGCCGCAATTATGAACTTCTCGGCAGTTTAAGCCTGCATGGCGGGGTCAATTATAGTCTTGAACGCGGCGATGATGATCACGATGTGAACGTCTTTGCCGGGGCGGAAAAAACAATCGGGCCGGCGGTAGCCTTTGTTACCGAATACAATCTGGCGTTGAATGATAGTGAAGGAAAAGCCCGCGGACGCGGGCGTGGCTATTTCAATCTCGGGATTCGCTGGTCGCTGGGGAGCGGACTCACGCTGGGGCTTAACATCAAGGACCTGCTGAAGAACGGTGAGGATTTGCATGTGGGGAACAGGACGGTTCGGCTGGAGTATGTCCACTTCTTTTAGTGTTTGGAAAGCTGAACGCAGCCTCGCGGATTGTCTACAAATATCAACACAGCCAGGCAGGAAGCAAAATAAGGGCATAAGGAATCCCGAAAATTTCGCCGTATTGAAGGGTTTCTATTTTTAAGTGTTAAGCCAAAATGGCATCAAGATTGTCATATAAATAAGGGTTATCTGCAATCAGCAGAAAGGGGTCTGCCATGAAAAATAATCTACTGCTCGTCATCGCCTTTGCGCTTACCATTCCTCTGTTCGCCGGATGTTATACGCAGATTGGTTCAATGAAGGACGACAAATACTCCGATGAGTATGTGAAAGATTCGGATGATTCCATTGCCGAAGAAACCGTTGATGCTGATTCGTCCACAGCAGGAACGGATTACTATTTTGATGAAAACGGTTACCCGCGTGACCGTTACTTCTTTGATTCGTATTACCCCGCATCCATTTATCTTGGGGCGCTATGGTACAATCCATGGTATAGCTCATGGGGATGGTACGGCGGCGGTTATTGGGGTTTTCCCTATCCGTATCCCTATGCATATGCCGGATGGTGGTCTCCCGGTTACTGTTATTCTCCCGGCTATTATTCTTACAATCCGCCTGTATTGTATGGCGGCCATGGCGCAACACGTACAGTTGGCAACACCCGTGGCGGAATAGGTGGCACCAGAAGCCGCGGTGAAAGCACAACGGGTGGATCCGGCACAGTTCTTGACCTTCCCACCGGATCGCGATCTGGTGGATCAGCCGGACACGTTAAGGAAACATCAGCAACGCCACGTGCTTCAACGGCCCGGACTGGGCGTGCAGCGGTTGATAATGGTCCGCGAAGCGGCTCGAACAGCAATGGATCAACACGGGGAACCGCCACCCGTAGCGGAGGAAATGTCAGGCAGCCGCGTCGTCCAAGCTCGCCCCCCGGCAACACCGGATCACAGCCAAGCGTCGGCAGCACAAAGCCGGCAGAGCGGTCGGCACCGGCAGCTGCGCCGTCGGGTAACCAGGGCAATACACGCGGAGGCAATACAGGCAGCACCAATAGTGGTACACGCGGCGGTGGTCGCCGATAACAACCTGAATGAGAAGAATGGAGTTTGAATGAGATTGAGGGTGAGTAAGATAGCTGCAGGGATGAGTGTTGTTGCGTTGGTATTTTTTTCATACGCAAAGGCACAGTTTGCGGAAGATGCATTGCGGTTTGCAACACCCGGTGTTGGTGTCGGAGCCAGAGCTCTTGCGATGGGAAGCGCGTATACAGGCGTTGCAAATGATTACAGCGCTCTGTATTGGAATCCCGCGGGCCTTACACAAATGCAGTACAGTGAGTTCTCTCTCGGCCTCTCCCATTTAAATTACAAAGATAAGAGCCTGTTTTTCAACAAGAACACATCGTACTCAAATAACTCTACCGGGCTGAACTCTCTTGGGCTTGTGTTCCCCGTACCCGCAAGGCAGGGCGCGCTTGTCGTCGCCTTTGGCTACAACCGCCAGAGTGAATTCACTACAGGAGTTTCGTTCAGCGGATTCAACCCGCTCAGCAGTATCATTCAAACTTGGGCTGCAGATGGGAGGCCATACCCCCCAGACATTACCCTTGCGGAAGACCTGAAGCTGGCGGAAGCAGATACGAATACAGGGTTATTCAATAGCCCGATCAAGAACAATGTTACTCAGCTCGGTACCGTTCTGGAATCCGGAGGAATAAACAACTGGTCTATTGGGGCAGGGATTGACCTTGCAAAGAATCTGTCCGGCGGTGTTACACTGACATATCTCTCGGGCTCATACAATTACGATCGGACATATAAGGAACAAGACAATAACGGATACTACACGGCATTTCCCTTTGATTTTGACGAGCTGGTGATAGAAGATAATGTAGAGAGCGAACTCTCGGGCTGGAATGCCAAATTCGGGTTGATGTACCGTTCACCGGAACGATTCCGGTTCGGACTTACGGTAAAAACACCAAGCCGTATTCATGTTACGGAATCATTCAATACCAGGGCGACCAGCTATTTTGACAGTGCGGATGTCAACGGTGTGTATTCCTACGGGCCGTTCGATAGCCCCGGCTCAGGCGAATATGATGTCGTAACACCGTGGGTATTCAGCGCAGGCGGCTCAATCACTCTGGAGCAGATCATTCTTTCTGCTGATGTTGATTACACAGACTGGACACAGCTCCGGTTTGATGAAGCCAATTCAGATGTGATAGCGTTGAACAAGGATATCAAAACGCTGTTTCGTGGTACGGCAAATTGGCGTGTCGGAGCGGAGTACAATGTGGAAGATGCCGGGGTGCGGGTGCGCGGCGGGTTCATGTATAATACATCGCCGTATCAGGGCGACCCCTCAACATTTGATCAGAAGTATATTACTGGCGGACTCGGCTTTTTGCTCAGCGAAGCAACAATGATGGACCTTGCATATGCACGGGGCTGGTGGAAAACATACCGCACAAATTATGATGCCTCATCACTTGTCAACGAGGACGTTTCTACAAACAATTTCATCCTCACCTTCTCGTACCGCTTCTAGCAGCGTTGCAAGAGTAAACCCGAATTGATATATTGAAGTCCGTCCTTTGCGACGGACTTCGTATTTCATGCCCAATCGGAGCAGTAGTTGAGCGTCAGGTCAAAGATTCTCCTCGGCCTTCTCGGTGTTGCGGTGCTCTCCGGTATTGCAGCTTTCTTTTTTCTCCGTCATCAGGTAATCAAATCCTTCCCGCAAACTTCCGGAAGCACAAGTGTTACAGGCCTCGATGAAGCAGTGCGGGTGTACCGCGATGAGTTTGGTGTGCCACTCGTTGAGGCGGTCAATGAACACGACTTGATGTTTGCGCTTGGCTACGTTCATGCGCAGGACCGGCTCTGGCAGATGGACATGGCGAGACGGGTTGGTGCAGGACGGCTCTCTGAAGTCTTCGGTGCGGAAACCCTGCCGTTCGACAGAATGTTCAGGATTCTCGGCCTCTGGTCTGTTTGCAAAAAAATCGAAGAGGCGATGTCGAACGATTCGCGCAACCGCCTTGCGTGGTATGCAGATGGCGTCAATGCATTCATTGCAACGCACAAGGGAGAATATCCGGTTGAGTTTGATATGCTCAACTATGAGCCGGAGCCCTGGCAGCCTGCACACAGCATCCTGATCGGGCGACTTATGGCGTGGGAGCTGAACCTCTCATGGTGGAGCGATCTCACTCTGGGGGCGATCGCTGAGAAGGTCGGATTGGAAAAAGCCGTTGATGTTTTCCCCTCCTTTCCCCGCGGCGTGCAACCGATTGTTCCAGATGCTGCGTGGCATAGTTACGCGACGCTCGCGCCGGAGTTTCTCGATGTTGTCCAGGCATCGAGGGCATTGTTTGGGTATGGCGGAACCCTCGGCGGTAGTAATGCCTGGGTGGTAGCGCCGCAAAAATCAGCAAGCGGAGAAGTGATACTCGCCAACGATACACATCTTCAACTGCAATCCCCCTCAAAGTTTTATGAAGTCCAGCTGCGCGCACCGGGATATGATGTCGGCGGGATGTCCATTCCCGGCATCCCTGCGATTGTGGTCGGCCAGAACAAGAAAATAGTCTGGGGGCTGACGAATGTCATGGCAGATGATGCAGATTTCTATATTGAACAGATTGATACGACCGGTGTTGAGAAGTATTATTACAACAAGGAATGGCTGCCTGTAATAATTCGCGAGGAAGAGATCAAAGTCAAGAATGACACAACAATGACCCTTCGCATACGCTCAACTCACCATGGCCCGATAGTGACGGATATACAAACACGGCTCAGGAAGGCCGAACTTCCGTTTGTGGCCAGTATGCGTTGGACGGGATTTGAAATCAGCGATCAATTCAGCGCCTTTAATAAAATCAACCGTGCCGGAAACTGGGAAGAGTTCACAGCGGGGGTAAAAGAGTTCAGCGGGCCGGGACAGAATTTTGTGTATGGTGACGTGAATGGCAACATCGGCTACTGGTGCGGAGTATGGCTCCCTGTACGGGGGAAGCAAAATACCACAATGCCACTGTCCGGGTGGGAACCATCTCATGAGTGGAAGGGCTACGTCCCGTTCGATAGGCTTCCGCATCTGTATAATCCCCCGGAAGGATACATTGCCACGGCAAACAACAAAATCGTTGATGACAACTACCCGTACCATATTTCGGATTTGTGGGAGCCGCCTTCAAGGATTCAGCGCCTTAGGGAAGTGTTGAACCGCGACGAATTGTTCTCTGTCGGGGATTTTGAGCGGCTGCAGAATGACAAAGTCTCCATACACGCCAGGGAAGTAATGAATGACGTTCTTCCGATTCTTGCCGACAGTGCATTCGCCGTGGAGAATAAGCAGCTCCTGCTCGACTACTTCCATAATTGGACATTCACATTCAATAAAGAGGATGTTGCCACAAGTATCTACCAACAATTCTTCACCCGGTTGCTTGAAAATATCTACAAGGATGAAATGGGAGACGGTCTTTTTCACGACTTTGTCGTTCTCGTGAACATACCAGTCCGGGTGACACAGAGATTGCTTGAAGAGGAGACATCAACTTGGTTTGACGATGTTAGTACGACCAACACCGTTGAGACTCGCGACGACATTGTGCGTAAGAGTATGAAGGAAGCTGCGGAAGCCTTGCGAGGCCGCATGGGCGCAGAAATGAAGAACTGGCGCTGGGGTGAACTTCACACGGTGACGCTTCAACATCCTTTCGGGCTTCGCAAACCGCTGGACAAAATCTTCAATATCGGCCCGTTCCCTTATGGCGGCGGTGCAACATCACTGGTCAGCGGCGAATATAGCTTCAACGATCCTTTTGCCGTGACTGTTGGCGCATCGCTCCGGCAGGTGACGGATATGGCAAGACCTTTTGAATCGCGGAGAATACTTCCTACGGGTCAGTCAGGACAGGTACTGCAAAAGCACTATGATGACCAATCGCACTTTTGGCTGAATGGTGCGTATCATACAACCACTTCCGTAATTGATCAGAGCGGTGCGGCAAAATGGGAATGTCTCCAGCTGGAACCGGCAAGATGAGCATTCCTTTTTCAGAAAAGCTGCTCCGCCGCCTTGCGGAAGCTCATACGCTTGTTGCATTTACAGGTGCCGGAGTCTCGGCGGAAAGCGGCATTCCGACATTCCGCGGGAACGACGGCATCTGGGTGAAATTCAAGCCGGAGGAACTTGCAAACATCAATGCATTTATGAGAAACCCGGAACTTGTGTGGGAGTGGTACAAGCAGCGGAAGCGGGTCATGGCTTCCGTGCAGCCCAACCGCGGCCACTATGCGCTGGCAGCCATGCAAGAACTTTTTCCGGAATGTGAGATCATCACCCAGAACATTGACAATCTTCACCACCGCGCCGGTAGCACACACGTTCACGAACTTCATGGCAACATCGAGCGGAATTATTGCACGAAGTGCGGGGCACTGTATTCCAACGAGGAAGTACTTTCGACTGTGGGTGTACCACTGTGCACAAAGGCGAAATGTGGAGGCAAAATCCGGCCCGATGTTGTATGGTTTGGCGAGCTTCTACCGGAGGATGAATGGAAGAAAGCAATACGGGCAGCGGAACGGGCCGATGTTTTTCTTTCCATCGGGACATCGAACGTTGTTCATCCAGCGGCAACCATTCCGCTTGGGGCGAAACAGAGCGGCGCCTATCTTGTGGAAATCAACCCCGAACAGACACCGCTTACCGGCAGCGCAGATGAGTTTATTCCGGCTCCATCGGGTGAGGTTCTACCCGCGCTCTTGGAACAGATTCGGGAAATGAAATTGAATACGGTAAAAAGTGTAAGATAAGGAAGAACAATGCACGGCAAGACAAAAACAGTATGTACATTGGGCCCATCCAGTAGCAGCGTCGAAATGCTGGTCCAGATGATTCATGCAGGCATGGACGTTGTGCGACTTAATTTTTCACACGGCACGTACGAAGACCATCTTTCAATGCTTCAGAACGCACAGGAGGCCATGCGCCGCACGGGCGAACAGCTTGCGGTGTTGCAGGATCTGCAGGGCCCCAAAATCCGTATCGGCGATTTGAATGTACCGTTTATCGAACTTCGTCCCGGCGCACGTTTCACTATTACGACAGAGCCCGTTATGGGCGACGAGCACCGCGTGAACACCACGTACACAAACCTCACCCGCGACGTACGAACCGGCGACAAGATTCTTCTTGATGACGGCAAGCTCCGCCTGCGGGTTCTTGAAGTCAAGGCGAATGACGTGCTCTGTGAGGTGGTGGTCGGTGGAACACTTTCGGCGCACAAAGGGATTAATCTTCCGGGTGTGTCTGTAAGCGCGCCATCATTCACGGCAAAAGACCTGCTCGATCTTGAGTTCGGCATCAGGCATGACATGGATTATGTTGCTCTTTCATTTGTCCGCTCGGCGGAGGATATCCGCGACCTGCGCAAAGCAATTATCGAGCGGATTGAAGATGGCCGGTACCTTCCGATCATAGCAAAAATTGAGAAGCCACAGGCAATCGCCAACATTGATGCGATCATAGCCGAGGCTGACGGCATTATGGTTGCACGCGGCGATCTCGGCGTGGAGCTTCCGCCTGAGGACGTGCCGATTCTGCAGAAAATGATTATCAAAAAATGCAACCAGGCTGGGAAACCTGTGATTATTGCCACGCAAATGCTCGAGTCCATGATTAACAACCCGACCCCGACGCGTGCTGAAGCGAGCGATGTGGCGAACGCGGTGGTGGACGGGGGCGACGCCCTGATGCTCAGCGGCGAAACCTCCGTGGGGAAATACCCGCTGGAGGCAGTGCAGATTATGGACCGGATTATCAAAAAAGTGGAGTACGAACAGATCGGCCGGCTCCGCATTCTGGACAGGCCGCACGGCGTTGTGGAAAGCAGGCTCGATGCTCTCGGCAGGGCCGCATGCGTTCTTGCCGAGCAGATGAACGCCGCCGCCATTGTTATGGTGACGCACTCCGGGCAGACAGCTCGGGTGATCTCTCGCTACCGCCCACGCCCGAACATCATTGCGATTACCGACCGCACGAAAATCCTCCGCCGCTTGCAGCCAATCTGGGGTGTGCGCGGAATGGTGATTGATAACCTTGCGGAG
>CAZWIN010000082.1:0-9838 GCA_964633855.1 uncultured Chitinophagales bacterium | reverse complement strand
CCAATCAGTTCTGCATCAGAAGCGAAACCTCTTCTCGAGCCCTTGATGATTCTCCTGCCATCCAATGAACCCACCATCGCATCGAGTTCCAACATTTCTTTACCATCTGGCAAGGGCACAGACCTGGCATATGTTCCGATTGGAACCTGACAACCGCCTTCAAGTTTGCGAAGAAGTGAACGCTCGGCAAAAGCAGCAGCCGCTGTGGGGTGATGATGAAGCGGCTGGATCAGGTCCTTAATGAACGTATCATCTTGCCGGATCTCCACGGCAAGGGCGCCTTGTCCGACTGCAGGAAGAAGAACATCCGGTTCAATCGTTTCCCCTATTCTTGCATCCCATCCAAGGCGTACAACTCCGGCACGCGCCAGGATCATCCCGGCCCATTCCGACTCTTCAAGCTTCTTCAGCCGGGTATTCAAATTTCCGCGTACATCAATAATCTCAAAGTCAGGCCGGTATGACAATAACTGGCATTTGCGCCGAAGGCTGCCAGTGGCAATCTTTGCCCCTTGTGCTTGTCCGTTTAACGTGCGCCTGGAGTTTGAAGGATGGGGGATGAACACATCACGGACATCTTCCCGACTACTGACAGCCCCTATCTCCAACCCTTCAGGGAGTTCCGTTGGAAGGTCCTTCAGGCTGTGAACGGCAAGGTCTATACGTTCATCGAGCAATGCCTCCTCAATCTCCCGCGTAAACAAACCCTTGTCGCCAATCTTGGAAAGGGGTGAATCGAGAATCTTGTCTCCCTTGGTTTTGATCACTTTGATTTCGGACGTACGATCCGGATATAGGCGGCGTAGTTCCTTCTGTATCCAGTGAGCCTGCCACAAAGCCAGTTCGCTGCCTCTTGTACCAATGGTGATCTTCTCAGTGGCCATCGGATTTCTTCTCCGATTGATCATGTGCGATACCGAACAGGTCACGCAACGTCTTGACGCGAACCATGGTCTCCGTTCCCCTGCTGCCGTTTTCCGCCCCGTGTTTCAAGGTTGTTACCGGTTGATGAAGTATTTTGTTGATGATACGTTTCGTGAGTAGCTCCACCAGCTCCCTATCCTGGGGTGAAAACCGGTTGATGTTCTTCTCCACCTCTTGCTGACGAATACCCTCCAACGCATCTCTCAGCTCATGAATAGTGGAACCCACCTGCAGGGAATTGTGCCAATGGAAGAACTCGACCATCTCTTCGCGAATAATGCGCGTTACTTTTGGCACTTCGGATTTCCGTAACTCAAGGTTGCCATTGACGATCGTATTGAGTGAGTCAATGTCATAGAGAAAGACATTGTCAATTCTTCCCGCAGCCGGATCAACATTACGGGGGACTCCAATGTCAATAATGAAAAGCGGATTATGGGAGCGCTGGCGCATGACCTTCTGCACATCCTCGGGCTGAACAATGTACGACGGGCTGTTCACCGAAGTAATCACAATATCCGCAGTGCGCAGGGCATCAGTGATGTGTTCATATTCGACTACGGTTCCTTGCCCAAGCCGCGATACAAGGTCCTCGGCCCTCTGGCGGGTACGGTTAGCGACCGCAAACTGGCCGATGTTTTTTCCAATGAGATGCTTGGCAGTCAGTTCGCCGGTCTCGCCGGCGCCAATCATCAGCGCCGACTTTTTTGAAAGGTCATCAAATATTTTACAAGCAAGTTCAACAGCAGCATAACTCACCGAAACAGCTCCCTCGCAAATAGCAGTCTCTGTTCTTACCCGTTTGCCGACATGAAGTGTGGACTGCATCAAACGATTCATCACAGAGCCAAGCAGGTGTAATTCCTGCGATACTTGAAACGCCTCCTTTACCTGATTCAGGATTTGAATATCACCGATGACCATGGAATCCACTCCCGCCGCAACCTTGAACAAGTGATTGACTGCTCCGCCTGAAAAGCTCCCGCTGAAATGTTCCGGCCGGACAACATCACCTGCATTCTTGAATTCGATGAGAAATTCCCGAAGCGCAGTGTCGTTGATTGTTATCTCCGGGGTAATCCCGTACACTTCCGTGCGGTTGCATGTGGAAACGACCATGCACTCTTCAAAGAACTTTGACTTCAGTTGCGCCAGAGCGTTCTTTGCTTCGTCAACAGACATCCACATTTTTTCACGCACTTCAACCGGCGCGGTGTGGTGGCTAATCCCTATGTTGATAAGATTCATAGACTCAATAAAACGAATGAAAACCGCTCATATACAAATTTATCACCGTCATGGAAAGAAACACGAACCCAAAACCAATCAGGGAAATAATCATGGTTTTCCTTCCCTGCCAACCAAGACTTTTCCTGGCTGCAAGTCCAACCGCATAGAAAACCCAGATCGCCATCGTCCCGATCAATTTCGGATCCCAATATGAAAAACTCTCAAATGCACGCGGAAGCCAGAACAACCCGACTGCTATGGCAATGGTCAGCATGATGAACCCGAACATTTCCGCCTTGTTACTCATTTTCTCGAGCGTTTCGAGATTCGGCAAACGCTTGTACACCAGGCCAAAACGGGTGGACTTGATTTCGTGATACAGCATCAGGTAGAGGAGCCCGTACACAGCAGAAAGGGAAATCGCGGTGTACCCCAGCAAAGCAGACGCAACATGAAATCCAAGCAGCCGGCTTCTGAGAATGAATGGAACCTCGGTCAGGTCCTTGATGAACAGGGATGAAACGAGTTGGAAAATACACGCGAGAAGCAGAATGAAGAACCCGGTGTTTCTGGCGCGTGTACGTATCTCGATATAGACATAACCGATAGTGATACAGGCGGCAAGAACCGTCATGATTTCAAACACCGTGGTGATCGGGGGATGGTCAAACGCAACAGTTCTCAGCAGGAGGTAAACACAATGAAGGACAGCAACACCCTTAAGCACTCTTGATTTGATGTCTTCAAGGCCTGGAGAGTTGCCGAAAAAGGAAAGGCCATAGAGTATCACTACTACCCCGTACAGAAGGGGCATCGCAAACACCAGAATGTCAACGAAAGTCAGAGAAACGTCCATACAACAGGTGATTTATTGCCTTAATTTGAAAAAATATACACAATACCGTCATGAAAACGAAGCGTCGAACATGCCTGCTTACGGCAACTAATGTTGCATTTTTCAACAATCGTGCCGCAAAATCAAAGCCATAAATTGCACAATACGACGCGCTTGCAATGGATTTGGAGTCACCTGCAGAGATGGTATTGTCACATTCGGGAAAGCAATCGCAAACCAGGGAATGAAAGTACAAACGGAATGCCCTACCTCTCCCGGCCCTTCTTCAGTCTCCCCACGACCTCAACGATGGCGGCACCTACGATCCCGCCGGAAATGAATAATCCCAAAACCTGAACCGTTCTCACGCCATCAGAGAATTGTGTCAATCCACCAAAACCAAAAATAACAGCAAGTGCAATAATAACCGGAATGCGTTTAGTACCCATAACAAGTTCCTTATTGACTAATACAACTTTCTAATAATCCCGCCGTAAACAAATCTTTCGCTATTCTTCAAGCGTCATGATGTTGCCCGGATCCTGTCCCATAGCCCGAGCTTTCAACACGCGGCGCATAATTTTCCCGCTTCGTGTTTTTGGAAGAGAATCTACTATGCTAATCGCCTCAGGTTTTGCAATCGGGCCAAGTTCATGTGCTACATGGGCACGTAATTCCTCAATCAACCCGTCATGTTTTTGAACACCGGTTTTGAGAATAACATACACGTGAATTGCATGTCCTTTAACCTCATGCGGCAGACCGATGGCGCCAGCTTCGGCAACAGCGTGGTGGCTGACAAGGGCACTCTCTATTTCTGCCGTTCCCAACCTGTACCCCGAAACCTTTATCACATCATCCACGCGACCTATAACCCAGTAATATCCGTCTTCGTCTCTCCGTGCCGAATCACCCGTCAGATACACGCCCGGATACTTGCTCCAGTACTGCTGAACGTAACGATCGGGATCGTTGTAGATCGTACGCATCATTGCAGGCCATGGGGTTTTAATGACTAGAAATCCTTCTTCATTCACACCGACCTGCTTTCCCTCTTCATTGTAAACGTCCATCTTCACTCCGGGAAACGGCCGCGTACCAGAACCGGGCTTCAATGGCACCACGGGCGTTGGCGTGATCATGAACATACCGGTTTCGGTCTGCCACCATGTGTCCATGATTGGGCATTTCCCCTTGCCGATTACACGATGGTACCACTTCCATGCCTCAGGGTTGATGGGTTCACCAACGGAACCCAGCAAGCGTAGTGAAGAAAGATCATGTTTGTTTGCCCATGCTTCGCCAAAACGCATCAGTCCGCGTATTGCTGTCGGCGCCGTATAAAGAATGTTGATCCCGTATTTTTCAATCATTTGCCACCAACGGTTCGGATACGGATAGGTTGGAGCACCTTCATACATGAACGATGTGGCACCATTCAGCAGGGGACCATACACAATATAACTGTGCCCGGTAATCCATCCCGGATCCGCAGCACACCAGTACCGATCCTCCTCGTGAATGTCGAACACATACTTTAATGTAGTGTAGGTACCCACCATGTATCCGCCATGAGTGTGGAGTATTGCCTTCGGTTTCCCTGTTGTTCCCGATGTATAGAGCAAAAACAAGGGATCTTCAGCATCCATTATTTCAGCCTGACAATTACTGGAAGCGATGGGGAGAACCATCAACTCATGGTACCACATATCACGCCCCTCTTCCATGGTCACCGGCTCGCCGGTTCGTTTCACGACAAGAACGCTTTCGATTGTTGCTGCACGCTGGAGTGCCTCGTCAGCAATTTGTTTCAAGGGAACAATCTTGCCGCGCTGGTATGCGCCATCACAGGTTACAAGCACTTTCGATTTGCTGTCTTCAATACGTTCGGCGAGCGCCTCCACAGTAAATCCGCCATACACCACGGAATGAACCGCCCCGATATATGCACATGCGAGCATTGCAATTGGGAGTTCGGGAACGCGCCCCATGTACATCGTCACTCTGTCACCTTTTTGAACGCCGAGACTCTTTAGGATATTAGAGAACTTGCATACCTCGCGCCGCAAAGCAAAATAGGAGAATGAGCGAAACTCTCCTTTTTCCCCCTCCCACAACAGAGCAAGCTTGTTTCTATGCGACGTTCGCGCATGACGGTCAAGACAGTTATATGCGATATTCGTCTTTGCTCCGGTGAACCACTTGTAAAAAGGCTTATGTGATTCATCCAGAACCGTATTCCAATGCTCAAACCAGTGAAGCTCGTTTGCTTCTTTTGACCAGAACCCCTCAAGATCGTTCTCAGCAGAACGGACCAGCATATCCCAATCCTTCACATGCGCATGGCGAACCGTTTCAGGAGAAGGGGCAAATACTTCGCCGGTAAGTTTCTTTTCAGCCATATGATCCTCTTTCCGTCGTTTCGAGAAAATCAACCCGCAGGGCATTTCCAGTCGCCGATCCGCCTCTGGCGGGAAACGGCTCTACACGAAAATCCTTTGTGAAGTTGAAGCTACGATGAGGCGAGATTTTGATGTGGTTTCTTCGTACTGTAAACCAACACACACAATTACCACTATGGAACTCGAAACTACGTTTCTTTGCGCCTACTGTTTCAGCGTCAACGATATTGTTGTTGACAGCAGCGGCGGCTTGCGCCAGGAATACACTGAAGACTGCCAGGTTTGCTGCAGGCCCAACAAGCTGCTCATTATCATTGATGACCACCTTGGGAAAACCGAAGTGTCAGCGGAGCCGGAATAAGACTATTTTATGTCAAAAACGAACGGCTCAGCATCAGATGCCACCGAAAACATAAGATCGAACATCATGTGATGGTATTGTTGATCCGTTATTCCCCGGAATAATTTCAGCGCCGCCGGTCCGGGGGCCTCGTATGAAGCCTTGAGAATCGGTTTCCAGTCTTCTGATGATCCGCTGCCAAGCCCCACCATCATATCAACATCGGAACGTAAAGCATGTTTTTTCAATTCTTCATGCACTGATTCCGCAAGCTTCTTCTCCTTGCTCAACATCCGTTCGAGAAGCTTGATGTCGTATTTTTTCGTAACAGGAGTTTTGGAATAGCTGGCCCGATCAGTTGTCCGCGTCCGGGACACCGAGGTATCATCTTTACCTACCAATTGCGCTATTTTCGCATCAAGTGCGAGCAGGTGTACCATCCACCATTTGGTGGCCTGCGCCCGGTCGATAGCATCCAGCAATTTATCGCGTTGTTTGTCAATCTTTCCGAGCAACTTATCCTTCCCGCGCGCAATTGTACCAAATTCAAACGGGAGAAGCATGCCGTGAAGCCTGAGGTCATTCAGAATGGATTCATGCACTCCGCGTAACTCAAGAGATTCCTGTTTGCTCAATAACAACATCCCCACCTTACTCATGCTCAACGACGGCGGGACTTTGCTGAGATAAAACCTCAATCCTTCATAATCGAATGCAAACGCAAATTCCTTTGGATTGATCCCCTTTTCTTCCAACATGAACGGTGTAGCGGATGGCTGTTCATGATCCGGGATCAATGTCACTGCGTGGACATACACATCGTCATCATCGGTAAATGTACAGGGGCTGCGCAACTCCTTCGATGAAGCTGTAGAAAGAACCGGCGAGTCATCATCGATAAACTCCTCCTCCAGTTCGCCTTCACCTTCAGGTTCTTGACGGGTGATTTCGGATGAAGGTGGAACAGAAGAAAGACCGTGATCACTCAACGGGCCGGATTTGATCTGCTGTTCGAGTTTTTCCCAAAACGTTTCAGATGGAGGATCGGGTAAAGTTTTGGGTTTCAGATCAACTATTGGAACCTCTTTGTGAACCTTCTCCGGCTTGGCTGTGCTTCGCGTCTCCTCAACAGGCTTCGAGGGCGCAGGTGGAGGGGCAGCTTGTTCACTTTTTTTGGATGGTGGAGAAGGATGTTTTTCTACAGGCTTAGGGGCCTGGATATCCACAGTTGCACTTTGCGGGATAGCAGAAACAGGAGGTGGCAGCAACTCGTTTTTTTCCGCTGCAGGCGCTTCATGCTGTTCAGCAGTTTTCCCGTGGCGCGAGACCTTTGCCCTGAGGGCCTCAACCTGCCTGCGTGCAATTGCAAGTTCAAAATCTTTCAACAGGCTGTCAACGACTTCATCAAGAGGCAAGGCCGTCAGATCGCCGAGCATGGCTTTCACATTATCACGCTCCGCCAATTGCTCAAACAACTCCTCCAAAAGGAGTTCAGCCCTGCGATCTTTAGAACGTTCTTTCATCCGTCTCCGTTAATATTTTGCAGCGAAATCCGTGCTAAAGATAAGAATTATGAGGGAAGTATCAAACGGCGGAGGTGGTGCTCAAGTTTGAAACAAATGTCATTGCGAGCCCCGCTGAGAACGTGGTGAACTCCGCGAAGCAATCCCCAAAATTGAAGAATTGAGACTGCCTCGGCCGCCTGCAGCGGGCTCGCAGCGACCAGGACAAAGCAAACTTTGGCACTGCCGACTCTACCCTATGGTTGTTTTCTTGCGAACTATTCCTTACAATAACCCTGAAAACCTTACCCCTGTTACTGAAATTCAAACTCACAGGCCAGAATTCAACTCATTCATGAGTCTCCTGCTGCAATGTAACGCGGGGGATTATTCATACACCCCCTTTTCCAACGGAATTACAGTGTACACTTCCGTTGCTTCACATCGGCGTCGCCACAATATTCCCTGAAGATTTATGGCGAAGAAGATCCTCTTTATTTGCGGCTCCCGAAATCAAACTACCCAGATGCATCAAATCGCAATGGAGTTGCCGGAATACGAGCACTTCTTTACACCATATTATGCTGATGGGCTTTTGGAAATTGTACGAAGGGCCGGCCTCGCCGAATTTGCCATTGTCGGGAACAAGCATATAGAACGCTGCCGCGAGTACTTCAAGACAAACGGGCTGCAGGAGGATTTTCAAGGTAAACGTAACACCTACGATCTTGTGGTAACATGCTCCGACCTTATCGTGCCCCAGAATATACGCAACACAAAAATTGTTCTTGTGCAGGAAGGCATGACGGATCCCGAAAATATGTTCTATTATTTGGTCAAGGCTCTCCCTTTTCTGCCCCGCTGGCTGGCAAGTACATCAACGACCGGGCTCAGCCATCTGTATCAATACTTTTGTGTTGCAAGTAACGGGTATCGCGATCTGTTCATCAGTAAAGGAGCAGACCCCAAAAAAATGATCGTGACCGGCATCCCGAATTTTGATAACTGCAAACGGTTTCTGGACAATTCTTTCCCTCACAAAAACTATGTGCTCGTCTGCACTTCTGATACCAGAGAGACATTCAAATGGGAAAACCGGAAAGCATTCATACGCCGTGCTGTCGAGATTGCGGCAGGCAGAAAATTGATTTTCAAGCTCCATCCAAACGAGAACGCAGAGCGCTCAGCGCGTGAAATCAGTATGTATGCGCCCGGAGCGTTGGTGTATTCTACGGGAAATACCGAGGAAATGATTGCCAACTGCGACGTCCTCATTACAAAATGGTCAAGCGTAGTGTACATCGGCATTGCACTCGGGAAGGAAGTGTACTCCAATTTTGATCTTGCGGAATTGAAACGGTTGGCTCCCGTGCAAAACGCGGCAGGCGCACGAAATATCGCACAGGTGTGCTACACTGTTCTTAATGCCGAAAGAAGTACCGCAACGGAAATTGCCGAAACGATGCAGCTTGCCGGAGCAGCCGTATGAAACTTGCTGTTGTTGTACAGGCTCGCCTGGGTTCCACGCGGTTGCCGCGAAAGGTCCTTATGCCCCTCGCCGGCAAACCACTGCTGTCGAGAATGATTGAACGTGTACAGGCAGCAGAAACCGCTTTCGATCTTGTTGTCGCAACAACAACCAGCCCTGAAGATGATCCCATACGTGAACTCTGCAGCCAAACCGGAATTCATTGTTACAGCGGCCATCCTACGGATTTGTTGGACAGGCATTACAAGGCAGTTCTCGAACAGAATGTTGATGCTGTTGTGAAAATTCCGTCCGACTGTCCGCTTGTTGATCCTGCCGTAATTGACAAAGTACTTGGCTTCTACGTGAAACGCGAACATCAGCTCGACTTTGCAAGCAACCTCCACCCCGCTACATACCCTGATGGAAATGATGTCGAGGTGATGTCTATGACAGCACTTGAGACAGCATGGCGAGAGGCGAACAAAACGTATGAAAGAGAACACACAACCCCCTTTTTTTGGGAACAACCCGAAAGGTTCAGGATAGGGAACGTCGAATGGGACACCGGCCTTGATTATTCAATGAGCCACCGGTGGACAATTGATTATGCCGAGGATTATCAGTTCATAAAGGAAATCTACGATGCACTCTGGTCAACGGCACGTCCAGTCTTTTCACTTGAGGATATCCTGAATCTGCTCAACAGTCGTCCGGATATTGTTAAAATCAACAGCAAATATGCCGGAGTGAACTGGTACCGTCACCACTTGAACGAACTCAAAACTGTTACTATCGAACAAACCAAAACCGCTTGATTTATTAATGACTGAATACCAACATACCGAACTCAAAGATATTGCATTGCGCGTACGTGAACACATTATCCGTATGTCCTCTGACGGCGGGTGTTTTATTGGCGCCTCTCTCTCCTGCGCTGACATCATTGTTCACATGTATAAACGCGTACTCAGAATCACTCCGCAAACGGTGAAGGATCCAAACCGCGATTACCTGTTTCTTTCAAAAGGCCATGATGTACCAGCTCTTTACGGTACTCTGGCAGAACTGGGGTATATCGAACGCGAACGTCTTGCGAATCATCTCAAGACAACAGATGCCATCTACTGGCATCCG
>CAZWIN010000081.1:1697-9883 GCA_964633855.1 uncultured Chitinophagales bacterium | reverse complement strand
GCTGAAGTTCGGGACACATTCCACAATTTTGGACATGGCTCTTTCTCAGAATTCCAGGATGGTTCCGTTTTTAATAACGGTGGAAATATGGTTTGTTCCAAAATGATATGCCAGATACCGGTAATCCGGTATATCTGCAATCAGTAAATCCGCCTGCTTGCCCGTTTCGATGCTGCCGTGGGAAAACGACATATTCAGCGCGGCGGCGGCATTTAATGTGGATGCGGTGAGTGCCTCTTCGGGCGTCATTTTCATCTGGGTGCAAGCAATCGTCATCATCATGGGCATGGAAAACGACATACAGGAACCCGGATTGAAGTCGCTTGCTATCGCCACGGCGGCTCCGCCATCAATCAGCTTGCGTGCGGGAGCATAACCATGATTCAAAAAGAAAGATACTCCCGGAAGCAATGTTGCAACGACTCCCGCTTGTTTCAGCGCCGCCACACCATCATCCGTGATGTGTTCAAGATGATCCGCTGACGCCGCTTTCATTCTTGCCGCAAGTTGTGTCCCGCCAAGTGGTGTCAATTCCTCCGCGTGAACCTTTACCCCCATGCCGTGTGCACGAGCTGCCGTCAGAATGCGCTCCGAATCTTCAAGCTCGAAATACCCTTTTTCACAAAACACATCACAAAATTCTGCAAGCCTCTTTGCGCCGACATACGGTATCATTTTCTCTGTAACAAGACTCACATATTCCCGCTTGTTCTGTTTATATTCCGGAGGGACCGCATGCGCACCGATAAAGGTGGGGACGACTGTCATCATTTCTTCCTTCGCGAGCTCGTTGATCGCTTCAAGCATCTTGATCTCGGAATCCATATCCAAACCGTAGCCTGATTTGATCTCCACTGTTGTTGTACCATGCTTCATCATGTCCGTCATGTAGCGGGCGGTTGTGCGTTTGAGTTCTTTGCGTGTCGCCAAACGGACATGCGCGATGGTGCTGACGATACCGCCTCCCTGCTCAGCGATTTCCTGATAGGATGCCCCTTTCGAACGCATGGCAAATTCACTAACGCGGCTGCCGGCAAACATCATGTGTGTATGCGAATCAACAAAGCCGGGCAGCACGGTTTTACCAGCGGCATCAACTTCAGAAATTCCTTCCGGCATTGGTGGAAGCGGATCGCTCATTCTGCCAGTCCATGCAACCCTCCCCTCAAGGCAAAGTACCGCTGCATTTTCCATAATGCCCAGGTCCTGCATTCCGGCGCCGGTCTTTGTCTTCTGGCCGTGTGATGGGACAGTCACCAATTGAGAAATGTTCTTGAGTAAGAGATTCACATTAATTTGATGCGAAAGGAGACCGGAATAGCGCAACGAGTGCGTCTTATGAAAGTTGAAATGCAGTAGAAAGATACAAAATGCATGAAGTATCCGCAACTTGCGGATGAAGAGCCTAGTTTCCCAGGCGGGCACGAATAGTGCCGGATAGCCGAGGCAGATTGTTGTTTCTGGCCACAAGTGTGAGGTATGTTCTATAGAATTCCGCAGGACCGCCTGAGATTGTGGCTGTGAGTGCATTCCGCCCGAGTTCACGATCAATTGTGAGAGCAATGAACAGCCCCGTAATCGCTCCGTAGCTCTCCCAGTACTCCGATGTGTTGGATGAACGGAGAATTTCCCCCGCACGTTGGGGAGAAACCGACTGTGAAAGCAATTCGTCTGCCCGTGCGTTGAACTCCTCAAACGATGCAGCGACTCGCTTGTTCCAGTCTCGAGGAACATACCCGCCCCTCTGTTCGAACGAAAGATAATGGGCAATACCCTCATTCTGTGTCAATTCAAGAAGCCGGTCAAGATAGGTGCGGTACTTCCCGAAATATTTTTGCCATTGCGCAGATTGATTCTGATAGACGCCGAACGCGGCATGGAACACTTCGTGCGCGACAACGCTTAACGTCCCGATAAATCTGTCATCGAGATTATCGCCATAGAAAATGGTACGGGAGAGGTTGACCACTATTGTGAGTTGCCCCTTGCCTTCCGCAACCGCAACCGGTTGGCCGTTTTCCCAGGCTATAGTCTGCACAAACGCCGAGATGTTTTGATGGCCAAACGCGACAACGTACACCGGAATTATTGTCGAAATCCTTGTACTGGAGGGAAAGAGTTGTGCCACAGTACCGGAAACTCGACGGGCGAAATTACGCCGTTTGATTTCAGCCAGAAGTTCTTTGATCTCAGCCGTCTTTTCACGCGCCTCTTCAATGTGAAAGGGATCATTCTCCGGGCGTTGGCCGTATTTCGCATCACGCAGCGTGGATTCGAGGTCGGCAGTTTCAAGGTGTTGCCCGGAAAGAAGCGCAGTGGCTGCAAGAGCAAGCCGGCTCCCGCGGAGTTCCGCCACACTCTGTGGCGATCCGGAGGTCCCTTCATATAACTCCAGCGTTTGCTCCGCTGATGAAAAGTCAAGCGCAAGCTGGACATCAAAAGATGAAGCCTGTTGGGAAGAGGAAAGGTTGAAAGCACAAAGCAGGAGGAAAAGAGAAGCTGAAAGATATCGCCGAACTGACATTATCCTTATTGAACCTTTACAACAACTACGGTGATATCATCATGCTGGGGTGAGCCGCCGGCAAACGCCCTCACATCAGCAACAGCCGCTTCGACAATTTGCTTCGCCGTGAGCGAGGGAATGTTCATCTGCTCCATAAGCGATTGAAGGCGTTCCGTGCCGTATTGTTCACGGCGGGAATTCATTGCCTCTGTTACACCGTCTGTTGGAAGGATCAGCACGTCCCCTGATTGGAGTTGTACAGCTGCATCCTGATAGGTACAGCCGCCGGCCATTCCCAGCGGGAAGTGTACCCCGACCGAATCAAGCCAGTGTACACCATTGGAAGACCTGAGCAGAGGTTTGGTTTGCCCGGCATTCGCAAAAAGAAGCTCCCGCGTCTGTACGTTTAATTGCGCGAGCAAAAATGCGACGAAGTGTCCCCGTTTTGTATGGGTGAAGACTGTTTTGTTCAAACGGGTAAGGACTTCGCCGGGTGTGCCTCCTTTTTGGGCTTCGCTTGCAAAAGCGCCGCTGGTAAACACTGCGGACATGGCCGCCTGCATCCCCTTTCCTGAAACATCAAACACCGAAATACAAAACACTGTATCGTTTTCGCACCGTACATAATCAAAATGATCGCCGCCAACCTCTTTTGCCGGAATGGATATCCCCGCTATATCAAATCCTTCCAGATGCGGATGCTCCTTGGGCATCAGAGAAACCTGAACGTCGTGCGCAAGCTGCAATTCAGTTGCCAGCGTTTCTCGTTCGCCACGCTCCCTGGAGACAATCCAGTTCAACAGGTTGACTGCACCCAGGACAAGAGCGCTGGAAATAATGAAAGGCATAAACCCGTCACCAATGCTTACCCGTGCGGCGAAAATACCCAGCGCAATGAGTGTGTAGCTGATAATCACAAGCCGTTTCCGGTCCGCCGGAATATCCGCGTAGATTTCGTCGGTCCACAACAACGAAAACACAAGAGCATCCCACAGTTTGATCTGCTCTCCGGACATTTCCACTTTGCGGCGGACAGCCTCTTTCTTCTCCTGCGTGATACGCGTGATCCGGTCCCACATGATATACAAGATGCCCGCAAGGAAAAGATCTATGCCGAGCCTGCTCCAGTCTCCGGAGTGCATGCCCTCAATGATCGCCCCCAACAACTCAAGCACCAACAATATCTTGATGATGGTGACGATAATGCGTTTGAGTTTACCCGGGGTGATGTTGGGAGGGTTGTTGAGTTTCTGGCCAAACGTTCGCGCAGATTGCTGCTTCCAGGATTCCTTCGCATCGCTCACCACATCAGCCACGGAAGAGCGAACCTCATCAGCTTCTTTTTTCAGATAACCGCCTATGTCCGGAAATTGCATTTTCGGCATGACTGCTTATACGTGATTTCCCGGTAATTTGTTGAGGGGCTCAAAACCCGTACAGACCAGAACAGGCAAACGCGGGTATTTCGGGAACCGGTCGTCAGTGCGAGAGAGATTGCACAAGGTGAATGTACCTCCTCTGGTACTTTCAATAACGGACGAATGGATGCAATCAAAACACAATCCTCTCCGGGGTCTCGGGGATGGGGTCTCGGAACCGGGTTGTTCCATAGTTTATTTCATCATTGGTATCTTTACCCCATCGCGCTTTGCATTTTCGATTGCACGTTCATACCCCGCGTCGGCGTGGCGAATGATGCCCATGCCCGGATCATATGTCAGTACTCGCTGGAGTCGGGCCTCGGCTTCTTTTGTGCCATCAGCCACAACGACCATACCTGCGTGGATGGAGAGTCCCATACCAACGCCTCCGCCGTGATGTACGCTGACCCAACTTGCTCCTCCGACTGCATTCAGTAGCGCGTTCAGAATAGGCCAATCGGCGATTGCATCGCTGCCATCCTTCATTTTTTCTGTTTCACGGTTTGGCGATGCAACAGAACCGCAGTCCAGATGATCGCGGCCAATGACAATCGGCGCTTTTACTTCACCATTCTTCACGAGGTCATTGAACATTTTTCCCATCTTTGCCCGTTCGCCGTACCCGAGCCAGCAGATCCGTGCCGGCAAACCCTGGAAATGGATTTGCTTCTGCGCCTTCTCAATCCAACGACAGAGAGGTTTATTTTCGGGAAAAGTCTCAATGATTGCCCTGTCGGTACGATGGATATCTGCAGGATCACCGGAAAGCGCCGCCCAACGGAAAGGCCCTTTGCCGTCGCAAAAAAGCGGCCGCATATATTCCGGTACGAAGCCCGGGATATCAAATGCATTCGTCAAGCCATTTGCCAAAGCCTCGCCACGGATATTATTGCCGTAGTCAAATGTGACCGCGCCTTTCTTCATGAGGCCGAGCATCGCTTCGACGTGTTCGACAATTGAAGCTTGCGCGAGTGCAACATACTTCCTCGGATCCGATTTCCTGAGAGCGAGAGCCTCTTCGTAAGAAATATGTGACGGCACATAACCGTTGAGCGTATCATGTGCGGAAGTCTGATCTGTAAGTACATCAACTCTGATTCCGCGGGCAAGCAATTCCGGAAGCACTTCGGCTGCGTTACCAAGCAAGGCAACAGATTTCGCCTCCTTCAATTCCTTGGCAGTCTGAAGGATAAGCAACGCTTCATCAAGCGACGTACACATTTCATCAACATATCCGGTCTTAAGGCGCTTTTCGATGCGCGAACGATCAACTTCAATGGCGAGGCATGCGGCACCATTCATGGTTGCGGCGAGAGGCTGCGCTCCACCCATCCCCCCAAGCCCGGCAGTCACGAGAAGCCTTCCCGCGAGTGAGCCGCCGAAGTATTTTTCCGCGCATGCCGCAAACGTCTCGTATGTCCCCTGCAAGATCCCCTGCGAACCGATGTAGATCCAACTCCCGGCTGTCATCTGGCCGTACATAGTCAGACCAAGACCCTCAAGCCTCCTGAACTCGTCCCATGTTGCCCACTTCGGCACGAGCATGGAATTGGAAATAAGCACCCGCGGCGCATTCTCGTGAGTTTTGAATACGCCGACCGGTTTGCCGGACTGGACGAGCAACGTTTCGTCGTTCTCGAGGACTTTGAGCGACTGTATAATTGCATGGTAGCACTCCCAATTGCGTGCCGCCTTACCAACGCCGCCATACACAATAAGATCCTCCGGGCGCTCTGCAACCTCAGGATCAAGATTGTTCATCAGCATCCGCATTGCTGCTTCCTGGATCCAGCCTTTGCAGGTCAGGATTGTACCATGCGGGGATTTGATATTTTTTGTTGCTACGTCATACTGCATGAGTTGCTTGCCCTTCATTGCCTATCCAGTGTATGGAAAAATTCGGGAGCCTTGTTCAGGTCCTGAATTGCCACGAGCTTTAGCTCGTGAATAAAGATCATAAAAAGTCTCTGGGCTTTAGCCCAATATTCTCTGAAGACAAAGGACAATTCTTTTAAGTAGCCCACATCTTAGCCCTTCCTCAAAGCGGTGAATCCATACTCCCTCAACAAGTCATCATATTCTTCCGCGAAAGACTTCTTTCTATGGTGTTCTTCCTGATTCTTGATGTACTCTCTCACAATGTCAACTATTGAATCACTTACCGATACTGCAATATACTCATCTTGCCATTCAAGCTTTGCAGGAATGAGTTGTTGCTGATTGGCCCAATGCGATGATTCTCCTTTGAGAAGTTGTGCTACCTTGGCGATGGATTGATCCGCTCCAAGGGAAATCAGGGAATGGATGTGGTCAACATGTCCGTTGATGAAGTCGAGATAGATATCTTTTGCCCGGGCGTTCTCTCTGATATGAGTGAACAACGACTGCCTAATCTCCTTACCCAGTACCGGCTCTCGGTTTTTTGTTGACCAGATCAGATGAACCCAGATTCTTGTATATGGCATGGCGGCAGAGTTTTTTGGGTTAAAACCCGTTGGCAGGGGATTTTTACCTTAACCACGACCTGAAGGTCGTGGCAATGCATATCGTGGACCGATCTCAGCAACTTCAGTCATGTTCACCGGGTTGTCACTCATCTTGATTTCTTTTTGAAGATTTGTTTTTGGATATAAAGTTCGATACTCCCTTCAATCTTATCGTATTCAGATTGATGTATGCGTTTTGATTCAAAGTCGATCTTAACATCCTGAATAAACTTTCTAAAACCATCATTCTCTACACACAACCTGTTTGGTGCAAATTCATTTATCCTGCAAAGCTCATCCCTGTGCCTAATCCTTCCCCACCAGCCTGATCTCCATTTTTTCTTCTCCCGTTTCTTCATCCTTCCAGAGCTTGATGGTATGAATTGCATGCAGCGGATGCATCATGGTTGCCCCCTCTTCCTCAACAACGAAATAATCGCCGTGCACTTTCTTCAATGTACCGAGATTGGTGGATTTGCCTTCCCACTTCACCAGAACATCTTTGATCATGCCGGCTTCAGCCTGAGGTGCCGGTTTGGACTTTTCCGCCTTTGCGGCCTTCTGTGCCATGGCGGATGGAGTGATTGCAACAACAGCGAACATCAGAACAATAAAAAGAGAAGCGATTCGAGCAGACATTGTTTTTGGCCTTTCAATCTTGAGACATTGTCACAACCATTTCAGGGGTTCAAACTCCTGAGAAGAGGTCTTATTTTATCCACGCCCTAAAGGGCGTGGCTATTCAGTTGCCTATCCCGGTCTCTTTCATTACTACCGAACCAGTTTCCCGTTGTTCACGAGGCGGTCCTTTCAGCCGAGTGCTGACATCTCTTCATTACTCCACCAATCCAAGACTCCGCTTTTTCCTCATGCGACCGACTTGATTGCCTCTACGAGCCGGTTCACCTCATCAAAATTATTGTAGATATGAGTGGATATCCGATTACAATTCACCCCGTTCTCGGGCACCATGCGGGTAATCATTTTATGCTTCTCGAGAAGCATCGGCTGCAGCTTGTCGTAAGGCATATTCTTCAACTTAAAGCCAAGCACAGAACCATACCCTCCCTCTTCTTCGGGAGTGAGTATTTCAATCCTGTCACCCAGGCTTTGCAGTTCACGGCGTAAATGCGTTGCAAGCGACTGGCCGCGCCGGGTGACGTTTTCCATGCCGATATGTGAAAGAAAATCAATTGCCGTCCCAAGCCCCGTATATATTGCGGCATTCTGCGTTCCGAAATCAAACCGGTGGGCATTCTTTTTGTATTCCAGAGACCCCCTGATAAGATCCCAGCCCGCATCGGCAAGTGCGCCGGTCCAGTACGGCTCAACTATTTCCTGCACTTCCTGGCGGACGTAGAGAAAGCCCGTTCCCTTTGGCCCCATCATCCATTTATGTCCGCACGTGGCAAAGAAATCACAACCCAGCGTTTTCACATCCACGGGCATCATACCCGGAGTATGCGCAGCATCGAGCATGAACCAGATACCCTGGTCGTGTGCCAGTGAACTGATTTCCTTTGCGGGAAGCACCTGGCCAATGGTGCAGGTAATATGGGGAACGGCAATCACCCGCGTTCTCGCTGAAAGGAGATCATTCAGACGATTGAGAATTTCATCTTTTGTTTTGGGAAGGTTGAGGACCTTGACAACAATTCCGTCGCGACGGGCACGGCCAAGCCATGGTACTGCATTCCCTGCATGCTCGTGATTCGTCAGTATAACTTCATCCCCGCGTTGCAACGGCAAGCCACACGCAATCACGTTGATGCC
>CAZWIN010000081.1:0-1687 GCA_964633855.1 uncultured Chitinophagales bacterium | reverse complement strand
GATTTCATCCGGAGAAGCATTGACAAACTTTGCGATCTTCGTGCGGACATCCTCCCATCCGCCATATCTTGCATTCCGGTCAATCTCTTCCATCTCGGCTTTTACCGCATCAATCACAACGTACGGAGACGGGCCCATCGTGCCGTTATTCAAAAACAAGGGCTCATGTCTGAGCGGAAACTGGTTGCGGACAACTTCCCAAAAATGCTCGTCACGGGCATCAACGGTATTGCTCTCCGCAATAACATACCGCGCACGCGCTTCTCCGGGGAACGCATAGAGTGCCGCTCCACCAAGAACCCCGCCTGCACACAACCGGAAGAAATCGCGCCGAGATGTACCCACCGGTGTTCCGGAATCATCCTGTATCATACCGGCCTCCGCCCGGGCTGAAGTTTTCTGAATTCCCAGAAGAGCTGGAATGTTGCCCCGGCTCTCCGGTTAGTGACCTGAATTTCCGTTTCGCCTTCAGACCATGTGCTGACATCCCGGTCTGTTTCCAGAAATTCATGATAATTACCAAATGCTGTTGTATAAAGCTCCTTCAGCGCAGCGTTCAGATCAGCGGCCGCCAGGCTGTCGAGCATCGGCATATCAAACGAGTACGATACGAGCAGATGCTTCTGAAACACAAATTTCAACTCAGCGTCACGATCCAGTACTTTCACGAAAACCACCAGTTCAGAGTCCACGGTTGCGTGCTCAATGGTTGATGCAACCATCGGCCCGCATTTCGGAAAACAGCTTTTGACTTCTTGAAAGTCGGCGCCGAGCGGCAACCTACGGATGAGCAGGAGCTTGTCTTTTTCTGTTGCCGGAGGTTCCCGGCGCGTCATTTTTTTTTCCGCAACGGGCCTGCAACCTTCCACCGGAAACAGGACAACAGCAAACAGCAGAAGCACAAGGGAAAAACAGCGCCGCCCGTATGCACGATGCACCACACCGGCTATCATGAAACCGACACCTGAGCGTTTCGGAGGACATCGGGAGTAAGCAGCCAGTTCAAATAGAATGATCCCTGTGCAGAGTCACCCGTCAGGGCCGCGATTGCCCCCGGAGGCATAGCAACAATCGGATGTGAGTAGTCGGCAACAAGCGATGAAACGAACATGCCGACATCCGGCTGATGGCCAACGGCGACAATGTTCCCAGTCCGGTTTGCGGCAAACAGTACATCCAACAATTGCCGATGGTTAAAACCCGGGGCAAGGTGTTCGCTCGCCTGGACTGCGGGATGGTTGTTCATTTCGCGGCTGATGATTTCGCCTGTCTTTACGGCGCGGAGAATGGGGCTGGTCAGTATGATTTCAACCCGGCTGTCCATACGGGAAAGTGCACGGCCGATGTTTGCCGCGTCTGCCTCGCCCGAAAGCGTCAGCGGGCGATCAGTATCACGGTGTATCGCTCCACCCAAAGGAGCTGCTTCCGCATGTCGAACAATGTACAGGTTCATTCGAAGGAGTACCCGCCGCGCATAACGTGCGTCACCCCTTCTTGAGGCGGAGGCGCGCCTTGGCGTATCCCGGCTTGATGATATCGTAAATAATCCGGATACGGCGGTTATACGGAATAAACGCACTCTTCATCGAATTGATGGCGATCTTCTCCATATCATCAAGCCCCAGCCTGAACACCTGGTGAGCGATGCGGTATTCCTTGGTCATGGTGGTATCACTCATGAGCTTGT
>CAZWIN010000080.1:0-9921 GCA_964633855.1 uncultured Chitinophagales bacterium | reverse complement strand
TAAGGCTATTGCATACTCCTTGTACAAAATCGGGGGTGAACGACATTGACATTACTGGTTGTCTCCTGCTAGTTTTTCCAATCGCAGCCGTGTGATTTTCGCCTGTTCGGCCGCGGCAATGTGAATTTCCTTTTCAGGCTCATTCCCGAGCCGGCGTTCAAGTATCTGTAGCATTTCGCCTGCACTCTTCCCGGTTGCACACACAATAAAGATATAACCGAATTTCTGTTCATACACACGGTTCCCGTCGGCAAGGTTCGTGAGGATAGCTTCATTTGCGCTCTTCACACCCGCCTGCTCTCCTTCTGCCCAATGGCTCGTCGTTGCGAATTTTGCCCTCAGGCTTTCCACATCGCCTATCTTTGGATGATGCGTGAAGGCCTCTTTCCAATCGCTAGCCGATAAACGTCCCCATACATCATCAGCAGCAGCAAAAACTTCTTCCCAATTCTTGAACGGCCTGCGGCGGAGCATTCTCTCAACCCACAAAGAAGAACCACAGCATCGCGAAAGTTCGGTGCGGACAGAAGCATCAGAGAGAGAATTCAAGGATTCAATGGTCATAGGTGCTTACAGGAGTGATGGAATAACGGAATGGTGGATACAAAGTACTGATAGATATCCAATTCTCCAACCTTCCATTGCTCCTATTTGTTTTCTCCCGGCATTCCCCACACCCGTAACCGGCTCACGCCGCCATCCGGATACACATTGAGTTTTATGTGTGTGCATACACCAACGTTCTTTAGTTCTTTTTCATAGAAATGTTGTGTGCTCGCCTGCAGTTTCTGCCGCGGCAACAGTTCCTTCCAATCAAATTCCGTCCATGTCAAAGCATCAATCGCCTTGCCGGAAGAATTGCATACTTCCAATGTACACGTATCCGGGTAGTTGCCTTTGAAGTGATTTGTATCCACTTCAACTTTGCTGATTGTTCCCGGCTTTCCCAGTTGGATGATTGCCCAATCATACCCCGGGCCACGACGCCGCTTTGTTTCCCAGCCATCGCCCATGTTGGCTGCACGGCCGGGCATAATGAGGTTTTCCTTTGCTCCAAAGAACATGTCGCTTGCCGCGACAGCAAGCCCGCCATTCTCGATCGCAGCCAGATCAATAGCCGTATTGGAGGCCATCCTGCTCCAATCGGGAACAACGGTACCATACACTCTGAGCCTTGCAACACCGCCGTCGGGATAAATATTGAGCCGCAGGTGAGTCCAGCGCCGCGTATCGGCAACAGAGAAGAGATTTTGTGAGCCGGGCCTGACAGGCGACTTGGGCAATATCTCGACCCATTGATTCGCAGTGTTATTCAACTGCCCGCCGGTTGAGCCTCCATCCGCAACACATGCATCCATTGAGGCGTACGCAGGATTATTTCCGAGGAAGTGGTTGGTATCAATATCAACGCCTTTGACAAGGCCCGGTAATCCAAGCTTGATGATACACCAATCATGTCCGGGTGTTCGCTTCCTCCGCGATTCCCACCCATCCATCCATTTTCCACGGTCGGTGAACTTGTCGGGAATGAAAATTCCTCGCCCGGGTTTCAACAGGTTTTCTTTCTCTGCAAAGAACTCGTCGCTGGCAAGAAGTGCTTTACCGCCGAGCCGTTCAGAGACAAGGTCAATGAGTCCGGAAAACGCTGCCGCCTGTGCTTGTTCCACGTGTTGCCTTTCAAATGAAATGCTTACCGGTTTGAGATTTGGGATTTGAGGATTGCTCACGAAGCACTATTCTCCCGGATGGCCCGTGAGTGCCTTTCTCGCCGTATATTTTCTTCCCTCGTAGGTATGTCGCCTCTACTTTCCCCCACAATTGTGTTCCTTCATACGGCGTGACTTTATGCCTGTGAAGAATCATATCTCCAGTTACCGAAAAAGAGGCATCCGGATTCCATACTACAATATCTGCATCAACACCTGGAGCAAGTAGGCCCTTCTTGTTGTGCAGACCGACAAGTTCAGCCGGGCGATGCGACATCCATCCGGCAATATCAATAAGTGAGCAACCCCGTTTGCGTGCTTCAGCCCAGACAATCGAAAGCCCGAATTGGAGCGAAGCAACGCCTCCCCAGGCTTTCATAAAGTCGCCCGTGCCGGGCAGCTTCATATCAGGCGGACACGGTGAATGATCAGAAACGATGAAATCAATAACTCCATTCTTGAGTGCCTGCCAAAGCCGTTCACGGTTTTCCTTCTCCCGAATCGGCGGTGCGCATTTGAACCGGGTATCACCGTCAGGAATTTCTTCCGCAGCAAAATACAGATAATGCGGACATGTCTCAACTGTCAGGGGAAGCCCTGAACTGCGGGCCTGCTCCAGCATTGGCACGGCATCGGCCGAGGCAAGATGGACAATATGAACACGACAATCGTATTCTTTGCACAGGCGGATCATCAGTTCAATCGCATCGTGTTCCCAGTTGCGGGGACGGGATGAGAGGTATTGAGAATAGGATTGGGGGTTTAGGGTATAGGGTTGAGGGTTTGCTCCGGATTTCGGATTGTGGATTGTGGATTTGTTTGTCTCTCGGGATTTGTTGCCTGAAATTCGTTTTTCAAGTTCAGCATGGACGAGAAGTGGAATCCCGTGCTTGCTGATTACCGGCATCGCTGCGTGCAGATCAGCTTCAGTTGCGTTCGGAAAATCATCAATACCCGAATGAACAAGAAACGCTTTCACTCCCAAAACTCCGGCTTCAATCAGCGGCTCAAGGTCCGTGGTATTTCCGGGAATCAGGCCAGCGTAAAAACCGCAATCCACCCAGAGCTTCCCTTGTGCTGCCGAGAGCTTCTCATGTAATGCCTCGACCGTTGTAGTGACCGGCGATGAATTGAGCGGCATATCCACCAATGTGGTAATCCCGCCGGCAGCCGCAGCCTGTGTCGCTGATTCAAAGCCTTCCCATTCTGTCCGCCCCGGCTCATTACTATGAACGTGACTATCCACCAGGCCGGGCATGATCACCAGATCGCCAAAGTGTTCATGCACATATCCATCGGGAATGGCGGATGGAGATACCGTACCGATGATCGCTTCATCTTCCACAAGTACGGCCGCGGGGCGAACACCGTCCGGAAAGACTACTCTTGAGCTGGAAAGAGCGAATTTGTGATGATGCAATGCGAATCCCAAACAGACATAAAAATAGGAATTGTAAAAGAATAGAGGATTTGTGGTGAAAAGGCAAGAGGAGCCGGCTTGAAACTTGGTGGTTGAATGAGTACAATACCTGCAAGATGTTTTTTTTGATTTGAAGATTCTTACAGATATCGTGTTTTGGATATGCCACCCTCAATTTCATTTGTCCTTAATAACAAGCTGACCACTATTGAGTGCAGCGACTCTCCCGAGAATCGCCCCACCGCAACCGTTTTGAATTACCTGCGCAGCCTCCCGACACACAAAGGCGTAAAAGAGGGTTGCGCCGAAGGCGATTGCGGAGCATGTACGCTTGTGCTTGGCGAGCCCGACTCACGCGGACGCATGCATTACAAATCCATTGACTCATGCCTCGTGTTTCTGCCGATGCTGCACCGGAAACATCTGGTGACCGTGGAAGACCTTGCTTCGCCTGACGGGGCGTTGCACCCGGTACAGCAAAGCATGGTGGAAACCAACGGAAGCCAATGCGGTTTCTGTACACCTGGCATTGTGATGTCGTTGTTTTCACTCTACAAGAATTACGACAATCCCACCCGGGCCGAGATTGACGACGCCCTCACAGGAAACCTCTGCCGGTGCACCGGCTACAAACCGATTGTTGAAGCAGCGGCAAACTCGTGCATTCACAAAGGCGTTGACCATTTCACGGAACGGGAAACGGATGTTTCCAGACTTTTGGATTCTATCCCCGCAGGCCCGTTGCACATTACAACCGGGCGGCAGGAGTACTTCCAACCTACAACGATCGCCGAGGCGTGTTCGCTCAAACACCAGCATGCGGACGCTGTGGTGATTTGCGGCGCTACGGATGTGGCACTGCGCGTAACGAAGAACCATGAGCTTCTCAAGAAGATCATTGACCTCTCGGCTGTTCATGAAATGCGGAACACCCACGAGGACGAGCAATCAATCACACTCGGCTCGGGGCTGACGCTCAATGAAGTCTGTGAGCAGGCAATGCAGCGCTTTCCAGCATTGCATACTATGCTCACGGTTTTCGGCTCGCAGCAAATACGAAACCTTGCAACGCTCGGGGGAAATCTTGGTACCGCCTCCCCCATCAGCGACACGCTGCCGGTGTTGATGGCATACAATGCGCAGGTAGTTCTGCAAAGTACGGCGGGTAAACGTGAAGTCCCGCTTAACGACTACATCACAGGGTACAGACAAACCGACCGCCGTGCGGACGAGCAGATTGTTGCAGTAACAAATCCGAAAGTTCCGGCGGGAATAGTTGTAAAATCATACAAAGTCTCCACACGGAAAGACCTCGACATTTCAACACTGAGCGGCGGTTTTCGCCTTCAATTGAACCAGCGTAACAACGTAGTGGAATCCATCCGGCTTGTGTATGGCGGTATGGCTGACCGCGTGAAGCGCGCCCGCAATGTGGAGCAAGCCTTGATTGGCAAGAAATGGGAACGCAGTGTTATTGAGCAGGCGATGCCGTTGATTGACAACGAGTTTACACCGATCTCAGATGCAAGAGGTGGTGCCGAGTTCAGAAAAGCAGCAGCAAGGAATTTGCTGATGAAATTTTGGAACGAAACAAGGCCGGGGCAAAACGGCGAACAGGAATAGTGGAATAATGGATAGATGGATGAGGCCATCAATCTGCATATGAAGGGAAGTACGCCACACGAATCCGCCGCCAAACATGTCACCGGCGAGGCAGTCTATATTGACGATATGCTCGTCAACGGCCAACTGCTCACCGGACGGGTGGTGTACAGTCCGCACGCACACGCAAAGATCAAGTCATACGACCTGAGCGCTGCGAAGCGGAGCCCCGGCGTGCTTGCGGTCCTGTGCAGCAAGGATATTCCCGGCCACAACCAGATGGGACCAGTTGTAAAAGATGAGCTCTGCCTCGCTATTGATGAAGTGACGTTTGTCGGCCAGGCGGTCTTTCTTATCGCCGCTGAAACGGAAGAACAATGCCTACACGCCGAGAAGCTTATCCAAATCGAGTACGAACCGCTCGAAGCTGTTCTCGACCTTGAAACCGCCATCAGCAAAAACACGTTGCTTGGCCCTCAGGCAAAAATCGAACGAGGGAATGTTGAAGAGGCGCTTGCTTCATCGCCGCATGTTATACGCGGTGAGCTCAGAACCGGTGCACAGGAACATTGGTACCTTGAGTCACAGGTCTGCTTGTGCATACCGGGCGAAGGAAGAGAAATTAATGTCTTCAGCTCAACGCAGCATCCTTCCGAAACACAGGCGCTTGTTGCCGAAGTCCTCGGCCTCGGCAAGCATGAAGTTGTTGTCGAAGTCAGGCGGATGGGCGGCGCCTTCGGCGGCAAGGAGACGCAGGGAAACCACACAGCTTGCTGGACATCGCTGCTTTGCCATGCGACAGGAAGGCCCGTAAAAATTCGCCTGTTCCGCGACGATGATATGATCATGACCGGAAAGCGCCACCGTTTTCTCTCAACGTATGAAGCCGGCTTCGATGAACACGGCATGCTGAAGGCCGCTCGTTTCGAGCTGAATACCGACGGCGGTGCCGCTGTTGACCTCTCGTTTGCAATTCTTCAACGCGCTATGCTGCACATAGACAATGCCTACTATATCCCGAACTGTCTCGTCACCGGCAAGGCATACAAAACCAACCTTCCTTCAAATACCGCATTCCGTGGCTTCGGCGGGCCGCAGGGAATGGCAGTGATTGAAACCGTTATGGATAGAATTGCACGCTTTCTGAAAAGGGACGCAGCGCAAATCCGGCACAAGAATTTCTACGGCCTAAACTACGGCAACACCACACATTACGGCCAGCCGGTGGAGCACAACCGGCTCTTCACAATTCACGATCAACTCATGGCGTCATCAGAGTATGAGCGGCGGAGAGCGCTTGTCAATACGTTCAACAGGGAAAACGAATTCTTCAAGAAAGGGCTTGCCGCCACGCCGGTGAAGTTCGGTATTTCATTCACCACTTCATTTCTCAATCAGGCGGGAGCGCTCGTCAATGTCTATACGGATGGAACCGTTCTTGTGAACCATGGCGGAACGGAGATGGGGCAGGGCCTCCATACAAAAATGCAACAGGTGGCCGCCGCGGAATTCGGCATTTCCTTGGAGAGAGTGAAGGTCAGCGCAACGAATACTTCCAAAGTACCGAATACATCCGCAACCGCTGCCTCTGCCGGCGCCGACCTGAACGGCATGGCGGTGAAGAATGCCATTGACACACTAAAGGCAAGAATCTCCGAAGCGCTCGCACGGGTTTGGACTTTACAACATCCCTCGTCCCCTTCGTATCCGAAGACCATTGTGTTCGCCGATGATTACATTTCCGATTCGGTACACCCGGACCGCTCCATCACGTTTGCCGCCGCGATGGCGATGATGCAATTGCAGCAGGTGGGCCTGAGCGCCGCCGGATTTTACAAAACGCCCGATATCGGCTGGGACAAAAGCAAAGGATTCGGCAAGCCGTTTCACTATTTTGCTTTCGGCATGTCGGTCAGCGAGGTGCTGCTCGATACGCTCACGGGCCATCATACAATTCTCCGCACAGATATTCTGCACGACGTGGGAGATTCCCTCAATCCCGGCATTGATATCGGGCAGGTTGAAGGCGGGTACATTCAGGGCGTCGGCTGGTGCACAACCGAAGAGATCAAGTGGGACAGCAAGGGAAATCTCATGACGCACTCGCCGGATACGTACAAAATCCCGTCGGTGCAGGATATTCCCCGGGACTTCAGAACTTCCCTCTTGCAAGGCGTGCCGAATCCGAACACCATCCGCCGCAGCAAGGCAGTTGCCGAGCCGCCATTCATGCTGGCATTTTCCACCTGGCTTGCAATCAAGGACGCTGTTTCAGCGGTCGCCAATCACGAGATAGAGCCGGAGTTTTCCCTGCCGGCAACGAACGAGGTGATTCTCCTTTCGATTGAGAAACTGCGCAAACGTTACCGCAATCCAGCGCCGGTATCCTCCGACGTGATGAACGGCGTCAAATGAACATCGTGAGAACAATACAGAACAGAATACGCACGTACACTGCAGTTGCCGGACTTGTTGCACTGACAATGTTCTTTACTTAAGATTCTTCTTCGAAGGAAGCCGGCACGGGCAATATCCTCATACCCGCAAATGCCACGATGACCACCGCGTGGGATTTCCCCAGAAACCCGCTCACAGATTCATCAGTTTCCAAATTGCCAAACGCTGCGCTGATACGCCACGGCTTCAGAATTTTTATGGAAACGAACCTCGAGGCCTCGCACATTTCTCCGAACAAACTCTCCTGCAACAACTGCCATCTGAATGGTGGACAAAAAGAACGGGCAATGCCGCTTGTCGGTATTGCAAACGTGTATCCCGAATACAACAAGCGTTCCGGAAGAATTTTCAGCATCGAGGACAGAATCATCGGCTGCTTTACGCGCAGCCAGAATGGTACGGCCACGCTGACTGCGGCGGACTCCTCCCTCCCTTCCGCCACATCAAAGGAAGTCGTTGCGATTGCGGCTTACCTTTCATGGCTTTCTGCCGGAACGGGAAAGGAACTTCCCTGGCGTGGAAAAAACAGTATCGCTGCAAATAAGCTGATCCCTGTACGCGATCTTAACCCGCAGACGGGACAGGTGTTGTTTGTTCAGAAGTGTTCATCGTGTCATGGCGAGGATGGACAGGGAGTGGCGATTGGCGATAAAAAGGCCGGCCCCCTGTGGGGGGCGGATTCGTGGAATGACGGCGCCGGTGCAGCGCGTGTGTACACTCTGGCGGGAATGATCCGATACGCGATGCCCTATCTCGAGCCGGGAAGCCTCACCGATGAAGAGGCACAACATATTGCAGCATACATCTGCTCAATGCCGCGTCCGGTGTTTCCGTTCAAAGCCGGAGACTACACCAAAGAGAAACTCCCGCCTGACGCATTGTACTACAAAACGCTCGCACGCTAAATACACTGTCAAAAAACTGCGCGGTGCATAACAAGGTGTCGAACCGGCTCACCTTTTGGCAATACCATGCTTTCCGGCAGGAAGGAATGAGCTCCAACTGGTCGGGATCTCTTTTTACACCTGTGCCGTGTGGAGTCGAAGCATTATGTCAGGCTTTTGTTATGTATTGCCCAGCCGTCTGAACGAAGATTTGCCGTTTCAAGTTTGTGCCTCAACCCTATTTCGTATTGCCGCTTCGAGTATATCAATGTTTATATCTTTCAGTGTTTTGAACTTAATGCAATATCCGGTCACGCTTGCCTTGCCTAATTTTTTCCCATACGTGCGTGCCAAGTAGGCCTTCTCTTTAAGGCCCATGATATAGACAGAGATTCCGGTGGTGTTTGCACTCATGCCAATCTGATAAAACTCCCTTGTTTTTCCATCGGCATATGTTATAGTGTAAGATCCATACCCTATATTGGGATTGGAAACAGTTTTATTTTCACTGTTTTTACCATCCAAAAACCACAATGTACATGCCGGCATTACTTGCAGAATGATCCGGTGTAACGCCTGCATGTCGGTGCGTTTGGGTTCAGGTTGGCCGGCAATATACTTTTTGATTTGTTCTTTTACGTTCATATACCATGAATGGCCTCGCCGCAGGCAGCGAGGTATCCTGTCAAGCCCGAATCATGTCCCCGAACGCTATTGTCGGGGAGTTTCTCTCGGGCTTCCAGATTCCCGCCAAAAACATGCGGGAATGACGATGCAAGCGTCGGGGTATTAAGCCCAAAAGAGAAGAACACATTACGTGTTGCTTGGTTTGCTTTTTCACATCTTGATTTGTTTTATCCTCAGGTTGAAATCTGGCATTGCCGACAACGATTTATCAGCTGCACTTCATAAAAAATGGAGCAGCGGCGCCTTACGCTCCACTGCTCCATAATTCCATCACTCCAGATTTTACTCTTCCCCGGCGTAACAATACGTGCAGCCATGCTCCTGAGCGCGGTTAACGGCCAGGACTCCTGACGGCACGATCTGAATTCCCGGAAAAATTCCACCCACCCAATCCTTCTTCACCTCTGCCGGATCAAGCTTCAGGCTTCCGGCAACTTCCATACTGTAATGGGTCAATGCCATATCACATATGCCGACCAGCACACCGCTCTCGAGCAACTGATCCAATGACATACCCGGAATCGGGAGCGCGCCTTTCGGTTTCCATAGCCCATTGGCCGTCGCCGGAGCTTTTGTTGCAGGATCATTGATCTTAAACACTTCACCGAATTTGTACTTTGACCACAGGCCATCCACCATACCCCAAGGCACGGAGGCGTGCCGCAGGATGAGTACCGTGGTGATATCCTCTTTCGCAACACCAACCTGTTCATTGCTCATTTGAAACACGCGCGCCCATGCAAAGGGCATGCCCATCGCGCCATTCGGCGAATCGAATACCTGTCTGTGCTTTCCCTTGATCTGGTTCAGCCATGCCTCAAACGCCGGATTCTCCTCGGGTGGCTGACTCTTTGGTTCCGCGACAAGGCGGCGCGGGGAAACAAGGCCGGCAATACCAAGTGCCGTTGTTGCAGCAAGGGTTCCCAAAAACCCTCGACGACGAAGCGTCTCTTTGAGGTCAACCATTGGGGGATCCTCCTTAAAAATTGTTATGGAATAAAAAAGGGTGGAATACTGTGGCGGAAAAATGTAACAAAGTAGAGTTTGGGAGTCAACAACCCGCTTCCGTTGCTTGATATCCCCGGGCCCGATGCCCTGGAATACAGCGGCTTTGATTGCATCTCCCCCTCAATTGGCCTACATTCCTTAAAAGAAACCGCAACTA
>CAZWIN010000079.1:0-9926 GCA_964633855.1 uncultured Chitinophagales bacterium | reverse complement strand
TGCGATCGCAAAGACTGCGGAGTAAATCAGGATGGGGTCAAGCGATTGAAGTGACGAAATGAATTCGTGCAATGGAAGGCTGCTATTGTTGAACGATGGATGCTACTGCGTGCGCGGCCGCACCCTGTTCCGTGCCGATGAATCCAAGCCCTTCATGCGAGGTGGCCTTAATCGAAATCTGTTGAGTTGCAATATTGAGGATGCCGGCAATATTTGACTGCATCATCGGAATGTGCGGGGCGATCTTCGGTTTCTCAAGAACCACGGTTGAGTCAATGTTGATAATGGTAAACCTGTGTTGCGTGAGAAGATCTCCCACATGCTTCAAGAGTAGCATACTCGAAATACCCTTGTAACGTGGGTCAGTATCAGGGAAGTGCTTGCCAATATCGCCGAGCCCGGATGCGCCAAGCAGGGCGTCCATGATGGCATGCAACAAGACATCGGCATCGGAATGCCCGTCGAACCCTTTCGGGTGTGGTATCTCCACACCTCCCAGAATCAGCTTCCGCCCTTCGGCAAGGCGGTGAACATCATATCCGAACCCAACGCGTGTTTGAATGGCGCTACCTTATCTCAAAGTTTGTGTATCTCTGAATGGCACCTTTTTTGAATGGCTCCATCCATTCAAGGTTCAGGTTTCTCACCTGTGCCGACCGTGGCCCTACCTTTACAAGTTTCACCAACTCTTCAACCAATGAGCGATCCCCTTCAGCCTCTAGTTCAACACCTCCATTGGCAAGGTTCCTCACATACCCGCGTAAACCCAATTCCTGGGCTGTTCGCGAAACAAACCAGCGGAAACCCACCCCCTGTACAAGACCTTCAACAATGATATGTGCACGGGCTTCCATCTGTCTGTCACTCAAGCAATTTACCTGACAGAAGAAACATACAAGGATGGTTGCTGAAATGCAATCAGTCCGGAAGGCCGACAGGTTTGTTCAACACAGGTATCGAATCGGAAAGCTCGGAGAGCAATACGCCTGCAATAATCAATCCGCCTCCGAAAACACCCAATGCGCCAATCCGTTCACCAAGAATGAAGTACGCAGAAATAGCTGCAATCACAGGCTCAATGGAGAATATGATAACTGCACGGGTTGGTGTGGTATCCTTCTGGTATCTCGTTTGCACGTATGTAGTCAGCACGGTTGCGCAGAGCGTAAGAAACACAAGGGCAACAAATGACGATGTAGACATGACAAAGGTGGGCGTTTCTGTGAGGAGAAGAATGACTGAACCGTATATCGCGGTTGCTGCAATCTGCAGAAACGTGAGTTGCGCCGCTGTCATCTCTTTTGAAACAATATCCAGGTAAATAATATACACGGCAAAACATATGGCACAAAGTATGGTCAAAGCATCACCGGTATTGAATTCCGAGCCCGCGGGCGCGGTCAGAAACCAAAGCCCCGCAACCACAAGCACAATTCCAAGGATATTACCAAGGCGTGGGGCTTTTCTTTCTATGAAAATTTGCAGAACAGGGACAAACAGTACCATCAATCCGGTGATAAACGCGGACTTTGATGCAGTGGTGTACATGAGTCCAATGTTTTGTGCAATGAATCCCAGAAACAGGAAGAGGCCAAGCAGAAAACCCTTCAATACGAGTTTCCTTGCGAGCGGAAACAGCGTCTTTCTGAAGATGAGAAAGAAAATGAGTGAAGCAACGCCAAACCTCAGTGCAACATTCATCATAGGTGATGTATCTTGCAACACGATCTTCATAGCGACGAACGTGTTACCCCAGATCAGCGTTGTGGAAAGAAGTGCAATCTCTGCTTTGGATTTTGCAGTCATGGGTGAGTCTCGGAACAGAATTGCGGTAGCGAGCTTTTACCCCGGGAAAGCGGGACGTCAAACAGAAGCATCACATATTCAAAACTCTTCCCGCGTGCGCGGGATTTCGGCGAGACATGGAAGCCCCCTCAATAACTTTGAACTCGAAACGTTAGACTCGAAACTGTTTTTAGAACACCGCAACCTCCTCATGCACACCGAACGATTCCGTCAGCTTGTTGCACATTTCTCCGAGCGTAACATAAGCGCGCGTACACTCGATGAGTGGAGGCATCAGGTTCTTTCCATCTTCAGCAGCAATCTTTAGCGCAGCAAGTGTTTGTTTAACATCCGCATCGTTCCTCGATGCACGGATATCTGCAATACGTTTTTTCTGTTTCTTTTCCACTTCGGGAGA
The DNA here is from genome assembly GCA_964633855.1 of uncultured Chitinophagales bacterium. GTDB lineage: Bacteria > Bacteroidota > Ignavibacteria > UBA10030 > UBA6906 > CAZWIN01. The sequence goes on along the minus strand of CAZWIN010000079.1, from coordinate 7,723 downwards.
GATGAGGAGGATGGGAATGTCCACCTTCTCGTCTTCTTCCACAAAATCGTTCACCCCGACAATCGTTTTTTCTTTTGCATCTAATTCAAGCTGATACCTGTATGCCGCTTCGGCAATTTCACGCTGGAAGAACCCTGATTCTATAGCCGGAATAACGCCTCCAAACGAATCAATCTTCTCAAAGTAGGCTTCAGCTTCCCGTTCCATCCTGTCTGTGAGTGCCTCGACAAAATAGCTTCCACCGAGGGGGTCGGCGGTATTCGTTACGCCTATTTCATGAGCGATAATCTGCTGTGTTCGGAGCGCTATTTTCACCGCCTTCTCGGAAGGCAATGCAAGCGTCTCATCCATGGAATTGGTATGCAGAGATTGTGTACCTCCGAGCACGCCTGCAAGCGCCTGAAACGCCGTCCGCACAATGTTGTTCTCCGGTTGCTGCGCGGTCAAGGTACAACCTGCCGTCTGTGTATGAAAGCGCATCGTCATGGACTTTGCGCTCTTGGCGCCGTATTTGTTCTTCATTCTGCGCGCCCAAATCCGGCGGGCTGCGCGGAACTTTGCAATCTCCTCAAAGAAGTCAAGATGCGAATTGAAAAAGAACGAGAGCCTCGGCGCAAAATCGTCCACACTCATTCCGCGCTCCATGCATGCCTCTACGTACGCGAAGCCATCCGCAAGAGTAAACGCGAGCTCCTGTGCTGAAGTTGAACCGGCTTCACGGATGTGATAACCACTGACAGAAATGGGATTCCATTGCGGCATCTCCTTCGTACAATACTCCACCATGTCGGTCACAATACGCATGGACGGGTGTGGAGGATAAATCCACTCTTTTTGTGCGATGTACTCTTTGAGAATATCGGCTTGAATTGTGCCGCGAAGATCCTTTGTTTTCGCTCCCTGCTTCTCGGCTACGGCAATATAAAATGCCATCACCATTGCTGCGGGGGCGTTAATCGTCATCGAAGTGGAAATATCTTTGAGCGTAATACCTTTGAAAAGCACTTCCATATCAGCAAGCGAACTAATTGCTACGCCGCAAATACCGACTTCCCCCTCGGCAAGCGGATCATCACAATCCCGCCCCATGAGTGTTGGCAGGTCGAATGCAACCGAGAGGCCCGTTTGACCGTGCTCAAGCAAGTAATGATATCGCTCGTTGGTATCTTCCGGCGTACCGAAACCTGCAAATTGCCGCATCGTCCAAAGCTTCCCGCGATACATGGTGTTATGAATGCCCCGCGTGTACGGGAATTCTCCCGGAAAGCCGATATCTGAAAGGTAGTTCAGGTGTGCTATATCATCCGGGGTATAGAGAGGGTCAATCGGTGCGCCACTGACAGTAGTAAATTTCATTTGGGAATTGCTGGCAGCCGAAGAACGGGCGGATGTTCGCGCCTTTTCCGCCCACTTCTGTTTTTCTGTTTTGATCTGGTCCAGACCGTTCGAACTCATGGTGTAGGCCTCATTTCGTGGCAATAATTCAACAAGAACAGGATGCAGCCGCAAGAAAGGAACACATTTCTCAGCTTAGGCGCAAGGAAACCCGGGGTTAAGAGCACCAACGACTACAGACGTGATTACAGAGTGTACCCCAATTTTATCCCAAATATCTTTCTTGTAGATTCCGGCTGGTGAAAGGTTTTGTCTTCATTTGATTTGACAAGGGTCCATGTCTCAAATGAAAGTTCAACCATCACATTGTGAACATTCGTTCCCGCACCGAAACGGAATCTCGGAGAAACGCCGGGTGAGAGACTTACGTCCGCCGGCCCACCCTGCCCGCGAGAAGCAAGGTCAATGGATTCGGAGATCGAGAATGGTATCTTCATCCCGAAACTGGAGAAGAATTCGATGTCACTGCTGAGGTTGTACGTTCCGGTGGCGGCTCCGTGGAAATAAATCACCGTGTACTTCTCGTCGTATCCGTTTACTCCGCCGTTATCAAGGTTGCGATTCCAGTATTCAATGCCGAATCCTGCGGTTGGGGTCAGGGCGAACTGCCTTGAAAGAGGAAGTGCATACCCGGCAGCCGAAGCAAATTCCAACCCAAAATATACGGTTGAAGTTTTGAACGGCGTTCGTTGGCCCTGAGCATCCTGCAGGAAACCATCATAGTCAACGCTCCCAAAATATACAGATCCATCCGCCTCGACAAAGAACTTCCTCTGTTCACCGAACGACCATCGTGGCACAGCACCAAAGGCGTAGAGCGTTCCACTCTCCTGGAGAAGCTGCTCGCCGTTGTCTCCGAACTCCTTCCAGCCGAAGAATCGAAACTCAGTGTATGGAGTGACTTGGAATGGCACATGATTACTCTGGCCAAATGCGAATGTCGCGATAAATGTGCAAACCAAAACCAAAAGAAAATATCTGAGAATCATCGGCTATGTTCTCCCAAATCTTCTATCCAACTCGTCAATGGAAATCTTCAGCACAACGGGCCTGCCGTGGGGGCACACGTACGGCAACTTCGTCGCAAATAACTGATTGAGAAGCGACCTCATCTCCATTTCGTTCATTTTGTCGCCTGCTTTTATTGCCGCTTTGCATGAATAGGATTTTGCCAGCGTATCACGCGAGTCCATTTGTCCTCGCTGCTGATACTCACGGTACATATCGAGCAAGTCCTGAATGATCTTTCCCTCGGCCCCGCTTTTCAAGTCCGGAGGAACGCCATCTATCACCACCGTATTCTTTCCAAAGGGCTTCAAACTGAATCCAAGCTGGAGGAAATGCGGCAAAAGTTCTTCTGCAAGAGCATAATCCCCCGCAGTCAGCGTGATGGTTCCTGGAAAAAGAAGCTGTTGTGTCACCGGCAACGAGTTCTCGAACCCTGCGAGCGCCTTTTCGTAAAGCACGCGCTCATGCGCAACGTGCTGGTCAACCACCATCAAGCCGTTCTCAATCTGCGCAAGAATGTACTTATTGTGAATTTGCCAGACAAGAGCCGGAGAAGGCACCGTTGAAGTAGTCGGTTCAGCTTGCGCCCCCGCAAAACGGGATTCGATTTGCTGGGGAGTGCCGAGCAATTGGGTTGCAAGCGCGGTTCCGTCAGCCGTGCTTCTCTGAAATACGACATCCGGATGAGAGCGACCGAAGTCCGCACCTATAGGAAAACCACCGCTGCGTGTATTCGGCCAGGAGTGTTGACGATCTGTAAAGCGAAGTCCTACATCCGCTCCCTGCTCTGCTCCGGCTGAAAGAGCGGGGATAAGATTGTTTGTGGAGAGTGTCCGCTTGACAAGCATTGAGATGAACCTGTAAACCGCCTGTTCATCTTCAAACTTCGCCTCCATCTTGGAGGGATGAACATTGATGTCAAAACGATGCGGATCAATATCGAGGAAGAGGATGAAAAACGGAAATGCTCCCTTGATCATGAGGTTTTCATACGCAGAAAAAACCGCATGATTGATATTGCGATTGTTGATGAACCGCTTGTTGAGAAAGAGAAATTGATTGAGCCTTGTCTTCTGGCCGAACTGTGGCTTGCCGATGAAACCACTCACAGAGAGATACTCCGAGCGTTCCTCCAAGTCAACAATACTCTCTGCCACTCTGTCGCCGAACACATCAGTCAACCTCTCCTGAAGAGTCGACGGTTTAAGACTGAGGATGATTTCGTCATTGCTGATGAATTCAAATGCAAGCTCCGGGTGGCTCAACGCGGTGCGTTGCACCGTTTCATAGATATGCCTGAATTCCGTATTGCTGCTCTTGAGGAATTTCCGGCGGGCAGGGACATTGTAAAAAAGATCTTGAACCAGAATTGTTGTCCCCGGTTCACGGCCTTCGTGCGAAATACGCTCTTTACCGCCTCCGTCAATTTGCACAACCGTTGCAACGTCATCCTGCTTTCGCCGTGTCTTCATAGTCACGCGAGCAACCGCAGCAACCGATGCAAGCGCCTCCCCCCTGAATCCATAGGTCGCAATAGCTTCAAGATCCTCGTAGCTCGCGATTTTGCTCGTTGCATGCCTCAGGAAAGAAGTTACCGCATCCTGCTCATCCATACCTATGCCATCATCCGTAACTTGGATGAGCTTCTTGCCTCCATCCTCAACAACAATGGTCACGGATTTTGAGCCGTCATCAAGGGCATTCTCCAGCAACTCCTTGACAACGGATTCCGGACGCTGTATTACTTCACCAGCAGCGATCTTGTTGGCAAGGTTTTCAGGAAGGACTAAAACACGAGGCATAGGATAAATGGAATAATGGATTATTGGAGTGATGGATAAACAACTATTGAGCGAATAATGCTTCGACGAATTCTTTTCTGTCAAACGGTTGCAGATCATCAATCTTTTCGCCCACACCAATAAACTTGACCGGAATGTTCATCTCCCTGGATATTGCAAGGACGATTCCGCCTTTCGCTGTACCATCGAGCTTGGTAAGGACAAGCCCGGTCACCCCAACTGCGGCGCCAAACTGCTTTGCCTGTTGCATTCCGTTTTGTCCTGTTGAGGCATCAAGAACAAGCAGTATCTCATGCGGGACGTCAGGGTTTTGCTTTGCCATCACACGTTTGATCTTCTTCAATTCCTCCATCAAATTCACTTTGGTGTGCAAACGGCCTGCGGTATCCACAATCACAACGTCTGCGCCTTTCGCCGTAGCCGATTTCAACGCATCAAACGCCACGGCGGCAGGATCAGAACCGTGCGATTGCTGTATTATCTCGGCACCGGCGCGGTGCGCCCAAATCTCGAGTTGCTCGTTTGCTGCTGCACGGAAGGTATCCGCCGCTGCAATAACCACCTTGTGGCCTGCCTTGATGTACTGATGCGCCAGTTTCCCGATGGTCGTTGTCTTGCCTACTCCATTAATCCCGACCACCATGATAACGTATGGTTTTGCCGCAGGAAGAACAAACGGATCGGAAGAAACACCGTTGTTGCCGCCGGCAAACTGGCGCTGGATTTCGTCCTTTAGAAGAGTATTCAATTCTGCCGCGGATTCGTATCTGTCTTCTTTAGCACGTCTGCGGATAGACTCGATAATGTCCTCCGTGGCCTGCACTCCAACGTCACCGGAAATGAGCGTTTCCTCAAGCTGCTCCAGCAAGTCGTCATCAATTGTTGTTTTGGTTGTAACAATGCGGGCAATCTTGCCGAAAATATTCTCGCGCGTCTTGGCAAGACTTTCTTTGAGCTTGTTAAAACCGAGTTTGTCAAATAGTCCCATATTTCATAACCTGGATGAAACGAAGTGCATACAATACGAATGACCAGAGCATCATCATCACGGACACCGCCATACAAATATCAACAACTGAAGAGGAATATTCCAGCAACTTCAGAAACAGTGTCAGGGCAATGATGCCAACCGCCCATTTCCCCACATCATTGGAAGGCAGTACCACCCCTCGTTTTGCCTTAACGTACATCCCTCCGATGAAAATCACCACATCACGAAAGAGAATCACCGCTAGGTACCACAAAGGAAGAAGTCCGAACAAGAGCAAGACAACGGCGACTGTTCCTACGGCAACCTTATCCGCAAGTGGATCAATGATTCTTCCCCATTCCGTGGTCTGGTTGAGCCGCCGGGCTAATTCGCCATCAAGCTTGTCGGTAAGAATTGCGATGATAATTACGCCACACGCCCAGATCCGGGCATTGGAAAGATCAGAGTACATAAGGAGAACGAAGGGAACCATAAGAACTACACGCGAAAGACTCAGGACATTCGAGACGGTAAAGAATCTCTTATCCCCGTCATTGCTGGCGGAGGTTATTCCGTTACTCACCCTTCGTGTTCTTCCTTCGATTGCTTCTCATCAATCTTCACGGGATAGTTCCCGCTGAAACATGCCGTGCAATACCGGGCGCCGTTTTCCTCGGGAACCGATGCCAGTAAATCATCCAGTTCCAGATATTCAAGGCTGTCCACTCCAAGCTCCTCGCCGATTTGTTTTACATCACCTCCGCACTGATTCGCAATCAGCTCCTTAGGTGTGGGGAAGTCCATTCCGTAATGGCAGGGATATTTGATTGGAGGTGAAGTTACACGGAAATGTACTTCTTTCGGGCCGGCCTGACGGATAAGTTGGACCAACTGCTTCGATGTTGTTCCCCTGACAATGGAATCATCCACAATCACCACAACATTATCTTTCAGTACGCCTTTGACAGTATTAAACTTTGTTTTGACCTTGTTTTCACGGACATCCTGATCCGGCTGGATGAATGTCCGCCCGATATAGTGGCTTCTGATCAATCCGATCTCGAGCTTGGCATTGCCGCCATCCTTGTTGGTTTGCTGCACAAAGCCCATGGTTGCAGTATTGCTGGAATCGGGAACGTTGATGACAACCTGCTTGTCCGATGAATCCGCAGGGTGTACGGGCTTTGTCTTTGCGAGATGTTTGCCAAGCTTTCTACGAACTTTATCAACGCTATGGCCAAATATTTGGCTGTCGGGGCGCGAGAAATAAATATACTCAAACACACAGTGATGAGGTTGCGCTGCTTCATCACTGATTCGTATCGAAGTGATATTTCCCGTCTTGCGGGTTTCCTGGTCGATGACAACGATTTCGCCCGGCTCGACATCACGGACATATTCAGCATCAATGATATCAAATGCCACGGTTTCCGAGGCCACAAAGTATGTGTCATCACGCCTGCCGATTGCCAGAGGCCTGAAACCGGAGTGATCCCGTGCTGCAATAATTGCCTTATCCGTCATCAATACCAGTGAGAATGCCCCTTGAATCTGCGAAAGTGCATCCCGGATCTGATCAATTTGAGTTGATTGTTTGCTTCGAGCAATCAGGTGAAGAATGATTTCTGTATCCGACGTTGTCTGGAAAATCGTTCCTTCATCCTGGAGCCGTTGCCGGATTACACGGAAATTGGTAAGGTTGCCGTTATGGGCAACGGCAATATTCCCATTCTTGTAGATTACCGTAAATGGCTGGATGTTTGCTTTATTGTTTGCAGAGCCGGCCGTGGAATACCGGTTGTGACCGACTGCCATTGAGCCTTTCAGCAACTCCGAAAGCACTTTGTCATCACGATAGACGTCGTTGACAAGGCCAAAATCTTTGTGAACATTGAAATGCGGTTTGCCTGATTTGCCGTCGTCATCGCACGTGACGATACCCGACCCCTCCTGTCCGCGATGTTGTTGGGCGAGCAGGCCGTAATACGTAAGCTGTGCAGCGGAAGGATGTCCGAACACCCCAAAAACAGCGCAGTGACAATGCGGTTTATCAATTTGTGAAGGCGTCATGCTTTTCAATAATGAAGGGAGGGTGAACGATAAAATATACGACAACCTTGTACTTGAAACAAGTTAATCAACAATCGTGTCGCACAAAAAGTCCGCATCGTTGCGCGAACGGAAATCGGTAGTAACATGCAGGCCCCGACTTTCTTTCCGCTTCAACGCCGAAGTGATAATGAGTAACGCACATTGGGCAAGGTTACGTAATTCCAACAATCCTTCTGTTACTCTGGTTTTCTTGTAGAACACTTCCACTTCATTACGAATCAATACAAGCCGGCGCAGGGCACGCTCAAGCCGCAGATCGGATCGTACAATACCGACATAGTCCCACATGATCTGTTGTATCTCCTTCCTGTCATGGGAGATCAATATCCACTCTTCGCTGTTGAGTGTACCGCTGTCGTCCCATTCGCGCATAGCCGGAATTGAGCCCTCTCGCTTTTTCCGGACTTCAATTGCGTTGAGGGAAGCCCGGTGGGAA
>CAZWIN010000078.1:0-10068 GCA_964633855.1 uncultured Chitinophagales bacterium | reverse complement strand
TGTGGCGTCAGCATGAAAATCCACAAAAATGACCTTGGTCTCTTCCTGCATCTTGCTGATCGCCCATTCGGCCGTCTTGAAAGGGTCGTCAATCGGCTGCATATACACGCGGCCCTGAATATTCAGCACGCCAACTTTTCCCTTCTCTCCGAGATCAACAACAATAAAACCGTTGCCGCCATTCTCCCGCGGATAATTCAGTGGGCGTAGAATGCGCTTGTCGCCGCCGAGCACTTTGCGGCTATCCCAGCGATCCCACACATGATTACCCGAGGTAATAACATGCGTGCCGAGCCCGAAGAGGATCTTCGCATGTTCCTCCGCAATCCCCTTTCCCTCGGTGGTGTTTTCACCATTGATAATGAGGAGGTCAACTTCATACTTTTTGACAAAATTCGGTACGAGTGTGACTGCCAGATCAAGGCCGGGTTTGCCGACGATATCACCGACGAAAAAGATGTTGAGTGTTTTAGGCAAGAGGGAACATGAGTGGAATAATGGATTGGTAGATTAATGGAACAAAACAAATAGCATAGACAAGAGGTGACTGATGTTTTACCCGGTGCGCTCCTTCAAAAGCTGTTCAACCTGTTGTACCAGCTCGGCGGACATCGGTTCAGTTCTTGAGCCGAACTTCGTAATGACTCTGCCTGTGCGGCTGACAAGGTACTTGTTGAAATTCCATTTTACTTCACCGGCACATGGAGATTCTTCAGTTAGATATTTGTAGAGAGGGTGCTTCTGTGCGCCCTTCACTTCAATCTTTGCGAAGAGATCAAATGAAACATCATACTTCAGGGTGCAGAATTGCTTGATTTCAGCTTCTGTTCCAGGTTCCTGGCCACCGAAATCATTTGAGGGAAACGCCAGAATACGAAAGCCCTTATCCTTGTATTTGCGATATAGCTGCTCCAACCCCTCATACTGGGGAGTGTACCCACACTCCGAAGCGGTGTTAACTATGAGGAGGACGTTTCCCCTGTACTCCAGAAGGGAACGATCCTTGCCATCAATTGTCTTTGCAGAAAACTCGAGGACGTTTTTCGCACCGGTCGGCGGGCCTTCGCTTTTTCTGTTCCAAGCCGCATAGCCCAACACGGCAACCACAAGCAACACAACAACTATTACTATCAGCATTTTACCCATCAAGGTTAACCCTGCTCCGGTTGAAAGTTTAGCACTTCTTCAACCACCGCATCAACTATTTCCGATTCCTTAATACGGCGTACGACTTCGCCTTTGCGGTACAGAATAGCAACACCTTTTCCCGCCGCAATACCGATATCTGCTTCGCTGGCTTCGCCGGGACCGTTTACAACACAACCGAGCACGGCGATCTTCACCGGCTTCTTGATACCTTCAAGCCGTTGCTCCAACTGTGCCATGATGCCAAACAGATCCACTTCGAGTCGCCCGCACGTCGGGCACGCGATAAGCTCGACATTACGCGAAGCGAGGCCGAGAGAACGGAGAATTTCCTTGCCAACTTCCACTTCCTTGTACGGCTCATCTGTCAACGAAACACGAATGGTATCACCTATCCCTTCGGCGAGAAGCGTTCCTATACCGACTGCCGATTTGATGGTTCCTACCCTGGTGGTACCCGCTTCCGTCACACCAAGGTGCAGAGGAATATCGGTGCGCTCTGCGACAAGCCTGTACGCTTCGATCATCAACCTCACGTCTGTTGACTTCACCGAAACAATCACATCACGAAATCCAAACTCATCACAAATCTCCACATGCCGCATGGCGCTTTCAAACAACGCTTCGGCTGTCGGGTATCCATGCTTGTTCAGAATATCTTCTTCGAGTGAACCGGAATTCACACCGATGCGGATTGGTATGCCTTTGTCTTTCGCCGCCATCAGCACTTGCTGGATACGATCCTTGGAACCGATGTTACCGGGATTCAGGCGAACCTTGGCAACATTCGCTTCGATTGCTTTCAGGGCAAAGACATGGTTAAAGTGAATGTCAGCAACAACAGGAATGGGAGATTGCCTGACAATCTCCGCCATTGCATCTGCCGCTTCCTTGTCATTCACCGTCACACGGACGATATCGCAGCCTTCTTCCGCGGCACGAACAATTTGAGCCACAGTTCCTTGAACATCACTGGTCTTTGTCTTGGTCATCGTCTGGACGGAAATCGGTGCGCCGCCGCCGACTGTAATACCACCAATGGTAACCTGCCGCGTCTTCCTTCGTACACCGACTTTGTACGTCTCGTGAGGAAGCATCGGTTGATCGGAGGTAAGATTAAGAACTGGAATTTCCATATCTGCGCTGTTTGTTAGTGAATCTTTTTGCTGGCTTCGTTCAGGATCCGCTTTTCATCATCCGTCAAACTTTGATAGCCGCTCATACTGATCTTGTCCAGAATGGTATCAACAACTTCCTGGTTGGTTTCCTGATCATCACCCAACGGTTTGCCGTTACGGATATCATAAAACTTGGCATCAAACACTTCTTCCCGCTTCCGGTAATAACGCTGACTGTAGGAATTGACCGGCCTGCCTTGCAACTTGCCTAACCATGGCCCCGCCGAAATCTTCCCCATCACTGCAAGCGTGTACACAAACCCCACAGCAGCGCCGCCGAGGTGAGCCATATGGGCAATGCCATCGCTTGTCCCGGTGACGCCATACAGCAATTCCATGCCAATGTACGCGGCTACAAAATACTTCGCCCGCACAGGCAGAAGAAAATACACATAGATGGGACGGTCGGGAAACAGCATCCCAAAAGCGATAAGAACACCAAACACAGCACCCGACGCGCCAACGGTGGGAGCCAGTTGTCCGAGAAGAGGAGCAACAAGCAGATTGGTAATTCCGGCGCCAACACCGCAAACAATATAGTAGATTAAGAAGCGCCTCGAGCCCCAATTGTTCTCAAGCTCCATACCGAACATCCACAGGGCAAGCATATTGAAGAAGAGATGGCCCAATCCTCCGTGAAGAAACATGTAAGAGAGAATTTGCCAGGGCCAGAAGTTTGTGCCGATTGGCCAGAGAGCAAGGAAATACGTAATGACTCCACCTGAACCTCCGACACGAATACCATCAATTGTAAAAAAAGCGAGAAGGACATCCGTCAACAGCCAGATGGCAACATTGCTGATGAGAATCCATTTGATGACAGGAGGGAAAAAACTGAACCCGCCGAAGAGGTTCGGCCTGTAATACGGACTGTCCGTGCGGTACGTGGACATTAAACATCCCCTGATAGTTGCATGCTGCTTTCTACAACAAACTTCAGCTATGAATCGTTCTCTTACTTCCGGTCGAGAGCAGTGACACCGGGAAGAGCTCGCCCTTCAAGAAACTCCAGGGAAGCGCCGCCTCCGGTGGAAACATGCGATACGGAACTCTCAAACCCCATCTGTGCAACCGCGGCAGCGGAATCTCCTCCACCGACGATGGTGGTAGCGCCGTTCTTTGTCGCCTCGGCAAGAAGTCGCGCCACTTCAAGAGTGCCGTTCGCAAAGTTCGGCATTTCAAATACCCCCATCGGCCCGTTCCAGACGATCGTCTTCGACTTTCGCACTTCCATATTGATCAGCTTCACCGTTTCCGGGCCTATATCAAGTCCGCGCCAACCTGATGGTATTTTGCTGACAGGTACAACTTTACGCTGTGCTTCATTATTGAAGCGGTCCGCTATAACACAATCAATCGGGAAAATGACCCGCAGCTTTCGTGTTTTGATCTCATCCAGCAGCTTTTTTGCGAGAGCAATTTTTTCCTGCTCTACAAGAGAATCGCCGATCTCAATACCCTGTGCCGCAAAAAAAGTAAACGCCATTCCACCACCAATAACGAGAACATCAATCTTTGGGAGAATATTCTGAATGACGTCTATTTTTCCGGAGATTTTTGCTCCACCAAGAATAGCCATGTACGGACGCCCCGGACTTGCCACCGCGCGACCGAGATAGTCAAGTTCCTTCTGCATCAGATAGCCTGCCACACACGGTTTGGGCTTCACAAATTTCGTCACGCCCTCGGTGGAAGCATGCGCACGATGCGCGGTACCGAAGGCATCATTCACATACACATCTGCATACCCCGCAAGCTCACGCGCAAAACTTTCTTCGTTGAGTTCTTCTTCCACATGAAAACGAAGATTCTCCAGCAGGAGTACTTCACCCGGAAGCAATTCTTCCACCATCTGTCGTGCTGCCTTGCCCGTACAGTCACGTGCGAACTTCACTTCCTGCCCAAGCAGTGTCCCGAGATGATCCGCCACAGGTTTGAGTGAGAACTCCGGATTCGGTGATCCCTTAGGCCTCCCAAGGTGGCTCATCAGGATTACACTGCCGCGATCCCTGATGATTTTTTTGATTGTGGGAAGCGATTCAACGATGCGCTTATCGTCAGAGATGCGCAGATCCGGCGTCATCGGCACGTTGAAATCCACGCGCACGAGAACCTTGTTCCCCTGAAGACTTATGTCATCAATGGATTTTGTGTTCATGCAATTTTCTTGAGGAGATCAACCACACGGCATGAGAATCCCCACTCGTTATCATACCAGCCGAACACTTTTACGGTTGAGCCGTGCGCCATGGTCAACTTGGAATCGAAGATGCACGAATGTTCATTGCCGATAATATCCGCGGAGACAACTTCATCCTCGGTGTACTGCAGAACTCCCTTCATGGTAGTTTCAGCAGCCTTCTTCATTGCCGCATTGACTTCATCCTTTGTCACGGATTTCTTGAGCACCGCGACGAAATCCGTGATTGATGCATCCGGAGTCGGGACGCGCAGGGAAAATCCGTCAAGCTTGCCCTTGAGTTCAGGAATGACCTTGCCGACTGTTCTCGCCGCCCCTGTAGTTGTGGGGATAATGGAGAGCGCGGCTGCGCGGGCCCGGCGCAAATCTTTGTGCGGCAGGTCGAGCAAACGCTGGTCGTTCGTATAGGAGTGAATGGTGGTCATGAATCCGTGGTCAACACCAAACTCCTGATTCAATACTTTCACCATTGGTGCAAGGCAGTTCGTTGTACAGGAAGCATTGGAGACAAATTGTTCCTTGCCGGTGAGGACACCATCATTCACGCCGATCACAACTGTTGCATCAATTTCATCTTTCGCGGGAGCAGTCAGAAGGACCTTCTGCGCTCCAGCCTGAAGGTGCAGGTTCAACTTGTCGCGCCCGGTGAAAATACCTGTTCCTTCCACAACAATCTGCGCCCCAAGCTCCTTCCAAGGCAGTTTAGCAGGATCTTTCTCTGCAGTGATTTTGAATTTTTTTCCGTCAACAATAATGGCGTCGCCCTCTGCCTTGACCTCGCCCTTGTATTTTCCATGGACCGAATCGTATTTCAACAGATATGCAAGCGTAGCCGCATCCGTAATATCGTTGATACCCACCACCTCGAACTCTTTTGTTGCCATTAGCCGGCGAAATACCAGACGGCCGATACGTCCAAAGCCATTGATACCGATTTTTACTGCCATCAGAAGAACCTCCGCTTAGTCAGGATGAAGGGGATTTTTGTTGAAAACAGCGTAAAATCTAAACAAAAGTTGAGGCAATCTACCAAGAAGAGGTTTGAATGTCAAGGTTCAGTCAGCTGACAATCCGATCAGGGTGCCAGTGCAATCGAGCAAGCAACAACGGGCTTCGCTCCATGCACCTTCAACACTCCCGCACACTCAATGAGAGTTGCGCCGGTGGTAATAACATCATCAACAATCACAAACGTCTTTCCGGCAATGTCTTTACGGGCTGACTCGTTCAGGCCGAAAGCATCGGAAACATTCTGTTTTCGTTCCTCTATGTTCAGTTTTGTCTGTGATTGTGTGTAGCGGTTTCTCTGCAAAAGACCAGGTATGACCGGAATACCGGTGACATCACTGATTCCCTTACAGATGAACTCACTCTGATTATAGCCCCTCTCCCTAAGTTTCACCTTGTGCAGCGGCACCGGAACAAGGCCGCAAATATTCATAGAGAGCATCCGAGCCTTCACATGCATCCCAAGCCTGTTGCCAAGTGCAACACCCAAACTGGTCATACTATTGTACTTCAGTTCATGGATGAGTGATTGCAGCGGGCCATCCTTATCGAAATAGTATGCCGACAACAAACAGTTGACGGTACCTGAAGAAATAAGATTGCCGGCAGTTTCCCTGTACAAGTCGCCCGTTTCAGCAATTTCCCTGATCATTCCCCAACAGGAACGGCAAACCTTGCGCTCGTCTTCGCTCAGAGCAGCCTTACAGACAAAACAGATCTGAGGAAAAACAAAAGTGAAAAGCGGACGGAGAAGGCCATCCAGAATATTTCGGTTGCGGGGAGTGGATATCACTTGTGATGATTGCTCAATCATGTGCGGGAGTAATGCAGACATACCGGATACAATGCAGGCTACTTCTTCATCATCCCCTCAAGTTTTTGAAGCTGATCGCGCAATTCAGCCGCACGTTCAAATTCGAGATCCTTCGAGGCGCGTATCATTTCAGCCCGCAGTTCTTCCATAAGATCTTTTTTCTGGTCGCCGGTAAGATAGCGAACAACACTTTCCGCGACCTTCGGCATGGCAGCGCGCTCTTTGCGGGCGTCACGCGCCGCCTTCACATCGGCGACAGCCGTAGATGCCATGACCTCTTCAACAGATTTGTACACTGTTTTGGGTGAAATACCATGCTCCACGTTGTACTCTAATTGCTTCTTCCTCCTGCGTGATGTCTCATCCATCATACGCTGCATGGAACCAGTAATGGTGTCCGCATACAGAATAACCAACCCGTTGAGATTCCGCGCCGTACGTCCGGCTGTCTGGATCAGCGACTTCTCGGAACGCAGGAAGCCTTCCTTGTCAGCATCAAGAATTGCCACGAGCGAAACCTCAGGCAAATCCAATCCCTCACGCAGGAGGTTCACACCTACAAGCACATCAAAATCGCCCAGCCTCAGGTCTCTCAGAATTTCAACACGCGCAAGCGCATCCACTTCCGAATGTACGTAGCGCACCTTGACGCCAATATCAACAAGGTATTCGGTTAAATCCTCAGCCATCCGCTTCGTCAGTGTCGTCACCAGTACACGTTCTTTCAGACCGGACCGCTTCCTTATTTCCGCAATCAAATCGTCAATCTGGTTTTTCACAGGCCGAATTTCGACTTCAGGATCAACCAGGCCGGTAGGCCGGATAACCTGTTCTACAACAATGCCTTTGCTCTTCTCCAGCTCATAATTGCCCGGCGTGGCACTGACAAATATCACCTGGTTCACCATCTGCTCCCATTCATCAAATGTCAGCGGGCGGTTATCAAGCGCTGATGGAAGGCGGAACCCGTGCTCAACAAGCGTGAGTTTGCGGGAGCGGTCACCATAATACATCCCGCCAATTTGCGGTACGGTAACATGCGATTCATCAATAATCAGGAGAAAATCCTTCGCAAAATAATCGAACAGGCAGGCGGGACGGGAACCCGGCTGCCTGCCGGCAATGTGCCGCGAATAGTTTTCAATCCCCGAACAGTATCCCACTTCCCGCATCATCTCGAGGTCAAAGCGGGTGCGTTGTTCAAGCCGTTGCGCCTCAAGAAATTTATTCTGGGCACGAAACTCGGCAAGGCGCTGTTCCAATTCGGTTTCGATTCCCTTGTAGGCCTTCTCCAGAGTTTCCTTCGAAGTAACAAACTGTTTCGCTGGATAAATCACCTCATAGTCTGTTTCCCCCAGCACTTTCCCATCCAGCTTATTGATATAACAAATCCGCTCTATCTCATCGCCGAAAAATTCAATACGGACAGCTTCTTCATTTTCGTAGGCGGGGATCACTTCCACCACATCGCCGCGCACGCGCATTGTGCCGCGTACAAACTCAAAGTCGTTTCGGACATAATAAATATCGAGCAGCTTACGAAGGAGGGTGTTGCGTTCCAGTCGTTCTCCCTTGCGAACAACAACAAGCTGGCTTGCCCATTCTTCCGGTGCGCCTATCCCGTAGATACTGCTGACGGAAGCAACAACAATCACATTCCTGTCGCCGCTGATGAGCGCACTTGTTGCACGCAAACGAAGCCTGTCAATCTCATCATTGATGGAAGCGTCTTTTGCAATGTACGTATCGGTAGTCGGGACGTATGCCTCAGGCTGGTAGTAGTCATAGTAACTGATAAAGAACTCCACACGGTCATGAGGGAAAAAGCTCTTGAACTCTCCGTAAAGCTGAGCGGCAAGCGTTTTGTTGTGCGACATGACCAGTACAGGCCTGTCCAGCGCAGCAATCACATTTGAGGCCGTGAACGTTTTGCCGCTTCCGGTTACCCCGAGCAATGTCTGGTAACGATCGCCGCGTTTGATTCCCTCAAGAAGCTGACGGATGGCTTCCGGCTGGTCGCCGCTGGGTTTATATTCGGATGCAAGAGTGAAGGTGCTCATAATCTCAATACAGAAACACAACGACACAGAGAAGTGTAGAGAGGATGCTGCGAGTTACTCATATCTGAGTGCATCAATCGGGCTGAGTTTTGATGCCTTACGTGCAGGGTAATAACCGAAGAAGAGTCCCACAGCAGCAGAGAAGAAAAACGCAAGCGCAACCGAAGCCGCCGAGACGAACACGGGCCAGCCCGCAATTTTTGAGATCAACCCGGAAATACCAAGACCGATGGCAACACCGACAAGTCCACCCAGTACACTGAGCAGAATTGCCTCAATAAGAAATTGCTGGAGAATATCCCGCCGCCGCGCTCCGATGGACATTCTGATGCCAATTTCCCTCGTACGCTCGGTGACCGAGACAAGCATGATGTTCATTATCCCGATACCACCGACGATAAGCGAAACGGAGGCGATACTCCCGAGAAGTGTCGTCATGATACTGGAGGTTGATGTGGCTGCAGCTGCAATATCAGTCTGGGTCCTTATGGTAAAATCATTATCCTGCCAATCCTGAAGTTTATGACGGATACGAAGAACATCCGTCACCTGCTGTTGCGCATCGGGGATCATCTCCGGCGAGGCGGCTGAAATGAGGCACATGGATACAAAATCCACTCCTTGTATTTTACGCTGGACAGTCGAAAAGGGCGCCACAATCATATCATCCTGATCCTGGCCCATTGCGTTCTGGCCCTTGGCTGCAAGAACGCCGACAACTTTGAACGGAAGCTTGGAGATACGGATTGTTTGCCCTACAGCATCCTGTCCCGGGAAGAGGTTTTGTGCAACAGTATTTCCGATGACGGCAACCTTTGTTGCGCCCCGGACATCAGCCTCGCCAAAAAAATCTCCTGATGCCAAACGCCAATCGCGTATACGGAAATATTCGGTGTTTCCACCTTGTATGGACGTGCTCCAATTGAGGTTTCCTGCAACAACCTGACGGTTGACTCTTGTTGATGGCGTCACTGCACCGACCGCCGGACACTGCTCACGGATTGCATCAATATCCTGGAGTGTTAACGTTTGCCCCGTTCCTGCCCCTGCACTAACACCCCCGCCGAAAGTAGAGGAAGGAAATACAATCAGCACATTCGTTCCGAGGCTTGCTATTTGCGCTTTGACTGCGGTTTGTGCTCCCTGGCCGACGGCCACCATGGCAATCACAGCACCAACGCCGATGATAATGCCAAGCATGGTCAGCATTGCGCGCGTCTTCTGGCGAAGAAGCGAACTGATTGCGATTTGAAGTGTCTCAAGAAATTTCATCCTAGAATCCCCGGCGTCCGCCACCACCGCCACGTTGTCCAGGTTGCTGCGGCATGAACGGGTTTTGTCCTGCTGGCGCGGCGACAGTCTGGGCGCCAACGACGCCGACAATCACTTCATCACCTTCCTTCAGATCGCTATCAACAATCTCCACGTGCTGCGTATTCTGCAGGCCGCGGCGCAACCGGGCAGGCTTGAGCTTTCCATCTTCAAGAAGCCACACACGAGCTCTATTCATACCTCCGGGCCGTTGCATTCCTGGCATCCGATTACCACCCATTTGGTTGCCTCGCGCCCCTTGTTCCCATCCACCACCCTGTCTGTTCCTTCTTTCTGTG
This sequence comes from uncultured Chitinophagales bacterium, assembly GCA_964633855.1. Taxonomy (GTDB): domain Bacteria; phylum Bacteroidota; class Ignavibacteria; order UBA10030; family UBA6906; genus CAZWIN01. Next base: position 52 of record CAZWIN010000078.1, on the reverse strand, counting down.
CTTCCTGTTGGTGAATCATTTCCCGTCCTTGAAGAATCGGGTTTTTGTCCGC
>CAZWIN010000077.1:0-10210 GCA_964633855.1 uncultured Chitinophagales bacterium | reverse complement strand
ATGCCGCAAACGGATGTTGTGCTGATGGATATCAACCTTCAAGGAATGTCAGGCATTGCAACCACCATCGCGATGAAAGAGCTGTTCCCCCAGGTTGAGATCATGATGTACACGGTCTTTGAGGACGAGCCGAAGATATTTCAATCGATCCAGGCGGGGGCGGCCGGGTACATGCTGAAGGATGATCCCATTGAGAGTGTCGTTGAGGCAATCCGGGAGTTGCATGCCGGTGGCGCGCCGATGTCGCAGGGTATTGCGCGGACGGTGCTTTCTTTTCTCCGTGCAAAGCCCGGACAGGGACAACAGATCCGGGAATCCCGCCCTGTGGAACCCGTGGATTTGAATCTTTCCGAACGTGAACTTGAGTTGCTCGATGGATTGGTGAAGGGGGAAACCTATTCCATCCTTGCGAAACGTCTGTTTATCAGTCCACATACTGTCAAGACCCACATCAAAAACATCTACAAGAAACTGCACGTCCACTCACGCGCTCTCGCAGTACGTGTCGCCCTCGAGCGGGGACTTGTTTGAACAACTACTCAACAATCTTTAGCCCAAGATTCTTTTCCCTTTCTCCGGTTTCCACTCTCCTTTCTCCACTGTGCAGAATACCTCCTCTGGGGTATTGAAGAAGGGGCTCACGGAAATTATTTTGCTAACAGACCTTATTCACCTTCAACCATTTAATTCACAAAACAAGGAAGTTGCTATGAACAGTTCTCTCAGGCATTTCGGATTATCCATGCTGGTGTGCTCCCTTGCATGGATTTGCGGGTGCAGCAAGGACGATAACCCCGTCACCCCGCCTGCAACCGGAATTCAGACTTTTACCTTCTCCGGTTCGGGACAAACACTGTCCGTACCCTCTTCAGGCGGGGCGGTAAAAGCAAAACTGACAGGCGGAGCGTTGCCGTATTCCGTCACGGGCGATCCTGATCCGGCAGTTGCAACTGTGGATATCAGCAATGACACCATCACGGTCACGCCGGTGGGCGCCGGGACAACTTCAATCACCATCAGCGATGCGTCAACACTGGATGCCTTGCCACTAAGTGTTACTCTGGGTGTTACTGTAACCGGAGGCGGTGGAGGTGGCGGCGGAACAATCAACGGTAGCGGGACATTTTCGTTTACATCACCCGCAGGCAACATTTCCGCAAACGGCGCATGGGGTAATACCTCCGGTTCAGGTGCGGGTATCCTTCGGATGACTGATTCAGGAAGGAACTATATCTACGTGTATGCGTACGTCCTTCACTCTGCATCAAGTTCGGACGTTGCGGTACTGCTCTTCAACTCAACCGCAACAATCGGTATGGGTGAGTACACGTTCACAGGTGTTCCTGCACCGGCCGTTCTCAGTTTCAACTACAACACTTCTCCCACTGACACATTTGCTGTCTACAATGGGTATGTCAGCACTGAAGGAAGCGCTCACATTTCATCAATCAGCGCGACAAACATTCAGGGAGATTTCAGCGGAGGCGCAATACAAACCCCGCCGAATAGCGGCACGACTTCCTTCTCCAGCGGATCATTCAACGTAACATCCAGCGGTGCAGATTCACCCCGGACTCCGCCATGGGTTATGGCGACCGTCCGGAGAATGATCAGAGACATGCACTAGTTTCTGTCATACAACTCCACATACTGTTCTCAGCGTAAGCTTTTGTTACATCACAAGTGTTTTATTAAGTCCGCGTCTCGAAAGAGCGCGGACTTTGTTTTTTTACTCAGACTAGCTTACTCGACTCCATTTTCCTGTGCAAACACAACAGGGAAAGCTTCTATCCTTCACAAGCACCTCGCACCATTTTCCCAGAAATGCGAACCGGTTTCTTTCTTTGAGTTAACCTTCGGCTGAAACTTCCCGTCTTTTGATGAAATAAGAAGATAAGCAGGTGCTTGTAAACTGGCATGTATTTTGGAGCTCATCCTGAATATCTAACAGACATGAGATTTTGCCGGGCTAACAGAATCAGCAGAATAGGTTCATATCAAAGGAGGGTTTTATGATTAAGAGAATAGGTGTACCGACGCTTGGGCTTTGCGTTCTCATGCTGACATACTTTGCTTCCGTTCCTTCACAACCCTCTTTCAATGGTGATTCACCAGGTTGCGGACCTAACGGCGGATGCCACACATTTCAATCCAGCATCGTTTCAGTCCAATCCCTTGGAAATTTGCAGGTCAGCATTACGTTGACCGGCGGGACGGGAAGAGTAGCCGGTGAGCTGGTTGACTCTGCCGGTACTGTTGTCGCTGTAAACAATTCCACCAACAGCAACCCCTTCATCCTGACTGCACCCCATACAGGAAGGTTTACTGTGAATGCAGGGTTTAAGAATCCACAGAGACGGTGGGATTCAACGCAAATTGTCCTAAGCCTGACTGGAGTAGATGATGGCGAAGAAGGTTCGCCAAAAACAGGCTACACGCTGAATCAAAACTATCCTAATCCGTTCAACCCCTCGACGGTCATTGACTTTGTACTTCCCCATTCCACATCTGTTACGCTTAAGGTCTTCAGCATTGATGGGCAGGAAGTCAAGACCCTTCTTTCAGAGAGGATGCATCTTGGCAGACATTCCGTGCGGCTGGATGCAACAGGCCTCGCCAGTGGAATCTACTTCTATCAACTTCAGACTGACGATTTCACACAGATGAAAAAGATGATAGTATTGAAATAGCATTCAGACGCTGCTTGCATAAGACTCAAGCCCGCCGCAACCCGGCGGGCTTTGTATTTGTGGTCTTGTCCTGAAATAGTGTCATACATTCCCCTCCCTGTTTCTCAAGTTGACTTTAGTCATTGGTTACTATATAATGAGCGCTGATATTTTACAAATCGACTTGCTGTTCCGAGTTCTTTGTGAGTAAAGAGATCATGACCCGAACAGTAACGCCTGGTGGCATAAGTTGCATTGTTGCTGTTTGCATGGTACCTACAGCGCATTGTTAACCACACAAGAAAGGGAAACGATGAAGCTATTTTTTCTTCCATTTGTCTTGATCATATCTGTGACTGTTTTGAGTAATGAAGTTGTTGCTCAAGAGAACAGTTGGGCAAGCGGAGTTCCCATGCCAACACGGCGAGTAGCACCAGCGGCAGCGTCTGTTAATAACATACTGTATGTTGTGGGGGGCTTTACTGATTCGGCTGGTGCGTATTCGATTGTTGAGGCATACGATCCCTCTTTAAACACATGGACTGCCCGCAATCCGATGCCCACTGCGCGAGGCCGTCTTGCTGTGGCGGTGATTGACAGCGTGATCTATGCAGTCGGCGGTTTTGGCGGCCAGAATACAGTGGAAGCGTACAATACTTCAACAAATACATGGACAACAAAAGCACCTGTCAATAAAGGGAGACTTGGCGCAGCGGCAGGCATCATCGATGGAAAGTTGTATGTGGTCGGGGGAACGACGTTCGATTCGGTTCAAACGGTGGAAGAGTACAATCCCCTTACTAACTCCTGGACGTTCAAGACGAGAATGCCCACACCACGGTATCTTCTCGCTGCCGTAGTCATCGGCTCAAAGCTGTATGCTGTTGGAGGAACAAACTCTGTGACTGGCGGTAGTGCTCTCGGGCTTCTTGAAGTATACACTCCGGCCACTGATAGCTGGGAAACCAAAGCTCCAATGCCAACACCACGCTCAGATTTGGCAGCTGCAGTTATTGATGGCAAGATGTATGTTGCAGGTGGTTTTGGTTCGTCCGGTGTAGGAATCGTCCTTGAAGTATATGACCCTGTTCTGAATACGTGGTCATCCCTTCCTTCGATGCCCACATCTCGCGGGGATCTTGCCGCAGGAGTACTTAACAACAAACTCTATGCAATCGGGGGCACCTCCGCCCCCGGAGCGCCACCGCATGCAACGGTCGAGGTCTACACCCCTGCCGGAGTGACATCGATTGATGAAGGTGACTCACAGCAGCTTCCATGGGTGTTCATGCTCCATCAGAATTATCCCAATCCGTTCAATCCAACAACTGAAATCGGATTCCGGATTGTAGATTTCGGAAACGTGAGCCTGAAGGTCTTCGATGTGCTCGGACGTGAAGTGGCAACGCTGGTGAATGAAGAGAAATCTCCGGGCAGTTATTCCGTCCGATGGGATGCCGACGCAGCAGGAAACGGGACATACTTTTGCAGGCTCGAAAGCGGCGGGCGACGTGAGGTCAGGAAGATGCTACTGATAAAATAAGAGCAAAGGACCATTTAATGAGATAAATAACAAAGCCTGTCGATATCCGGCGGGCTTTGCTGTTGATGCAGCGATACGTAAACAACAGTTGAGGCAAGCGTTGCTTGCAGCTTGCACAAACGTGGCGTATATTCCCACGCCAACAACTACCAACAAAAGGATGACCTCGTGAAACTGTCCAAGCTACACTTTGTCATTGCCATCCTGTTGACTATTACTTCGCACCCATTGACTGCCCAGAAACTCCCGAAGATAACCTTCATGGAGCCAGACGCCATCGGTAAACGGGACGGTCTTCCTGTGTATCACGTCATTACGGAAACCGCCCGGCTGGGTAAATACCAGATGTGGCTGAACAACGAAGCTGCACGCATGGCGCTCACATTATTCTCGAAAGTGAGCGGCACAACAGGCGGCGAAGGAATCTACTATATTGCAATAGTACCGGAAGGGAATCACGCGGAAACGGGATTCAGCATTCAAGGTGGAAACTGGGTTGAGCCGCATCCGGATATTCCCTACATCACACTCAATCCGGATGAGGAATCATTCAGTACGGTTTTTCTGCATGAAACCGGACACGTCCTTCTGGCGATGATGAACCGCGGCAAGGAGATTCCCAGAAAGGATATTGCGCCCATTCCCCACTCAACTGCTGCACTGACTGATCGCGGAACTGCATTTGACGAAGGATTCGCCATACACCTCGAAACCACCATTGCTTTCCTCAGCGCCGATCCCGACATCAGGGACCGCTACCTGCATCGTCAGTTTGTATTCGGAGCACCGGGAATCAAGTCCGAATATCATTGGCCAGTCGCGGATATCCTGACCTACTCGCAAACCCGCACGCGCTTTCATGAAATACTTGAAAATACCTTTGCCTTTGCTCCGGCATTTCGTGGGGCGGATTATGTGCGCGTGCAGCTTGAGAAGAGCCGTGACTTTGCAACGCTGCGCGATGCAAACCAGTTGCTGCAATCGGAGGGCTTTTACGCCAGCTTCTTCTTCGGCATGCTGGCGCGGGGCAACGCTGAAGCGAGGCAGGAGATCATTGCTGAACGGCAGGATAAAATGCTTGAAGCACTCAGCATAATGATGAAAACAACGCTCAACGCAGATTCACCCTTTCTTTTGCAATTCGTAGAAGCATACATGCAAAAGTATCCATCAGAGGCAGCCGATATTGTAGATGTGTTGATGGATTTGAGCCGTGGAGTATTCGTCGATCGTCAGGCAGCAGCACTCTGGCGCGACCACTACCTTGCCGCGCTTCGTGTTGATCTCTCACAGCAAAACAATAAAGCAATTGAGGATGCGCGTCAGCGCTGGCGTGGAGAAGTATTAAACAATCCAAAAGCCCTCTCCGGAATGATCGGGCCCCAGATACGGTGCGAGATCCCGGCAAGGACTGTCAGGCTTGCAGCATTCGAAAGCCCGGCTCCCCTTTCCTTCGATCTCAATACCGCTGAGTATGGAATAATCAAAATGGTGCCTGATATTACGGACAAGGAAGCCGACTCATGGATTGCGCAACGAGCACGCAAGCCGTTTGAGAGCGCTGATGATTTCAAAGCCCGCTCGGGAGTTGGAAAGAAGACATTGAAAAATTTGAGATTCGGGAAGTAAAGCGCTACTTTGTAACAAGTAAGCAAGACATAAATACTGCGACTCTCCTTCCATTTCAGGATTTGGAGGATACTACCATGTACCCCATTTCTATCACAACATTCCGTCCGATACTTCTGACATTCGTTATCACCTCATCACTCTACGGACAAGTGGATTCAGCATTAGGCTTTTTCCCACTTAATAGCGGTGACATCCATCAGTATAATTACCATTACTCTGTTTGGGGAGGTACACTCTGCACTACCCAGCAAGCATATTCTTCTTATTGTGCAGAGCGCATTTTGAGAGACACAGTTCTCCCAAATGGGCATCAGTACAAGATCGTAAATTCTAACGAACCTCTCAGGGCACCTTTTTATTATTTGAGGATTGACTCTGCCACAGCGAATGTGTACGGATATGACCCTTGGCGCTCGCCTATCGAATTCCTCGTGGATAGCCTCCGCTCTACACAAGGAAGTATGTTCATTCGGGAAGGATGGTATCCAACGGAATGCATGAGCGTTGATACTGCAACAGTGTTGGGTACGCCGACTGTCGTCAAACGATTCCGTTGCTTTTACATATTCGGAGAAGAATACATACTCGCATACGGATTAGGACGGATACAAACGATCTACTTCTGGGAAGACGGATGCCGTCCTGCCCTCAATAAGACCTTCCTTGACATAGTCTATGCAAGGATTGATAGTACCGATCATGGAATATATGTCGGCGTTAGTCAAAATAACGAAGAGGTGCCGGCGTCCAACCAATTAATTCGAAACTATCCTAATCCTTTTAATGGCGAAACCACGTTCGAGTTATCAATAGAAACAAAACAGCATGTGCGTATTCGTGTGTTCAATTCTCTCGGGCAGGAGCTTATGACCATTCTCGACGACGATGTTCTTGCCGGTAATCAACGCATACGATGGGCTCCTCACAATCTTGCAAGTGGAGTGTATTACTATCGTGTTGAGACGAATACACAATTTGGCACGGGGAAGATGTTGTATATTAGATGAGTTGCACCCTGCCTGTGAAATTGGAGATCGCATGACCACAACCGAATTCCGCCGCATGGCGCTCGGCCTGCCCGAAGCAATCGAAAGCGCCCACATGGATCACCCGGACTTTCGTGTTGGCGGGAAGATATTTGCGACACTTGGTTATCCGGCCAAGGGATGGGGAATGGTAAAACTCACGCCTAGGCAACAAGCAGCCTTCGTGGAGTCGGAACCTGAAGCTTTTGTGCCCGTCAACGGTGCCTGGGGGCGCCGGGGTGCAACATGCGTTTATCTCCGCCTTGTGCGGAAAACTTCGGTACGAAAAGCCCTTACAGCCGCATGGGCAAATACAGCCCCAAAACGCCTCTCATCAGGCATACAGGGGCAAATTTCCTAGAAACGCCTGAATCCTGCTTCGATCATTCCCGTACTTTTGCCCAAGCCTTGAGCCATACAAAAAATATTACTATCTATGTGTAGCCACACCCTAGCCACGACACAAGTCTGCTGCAATTTTCATCAAACGTATTCATTCCACCACAGGAGGTTCCATGCTGAAGATTACAAAATGCTTTGTGCTCTGTCTCGGGCTCGTGTACATATCGCATGCCCAGCCCCTTACTAATGGAGGATTCGAAACGTGGGCCGGAGGCAACCCGGCAGGCTGGTTTACATCCAACATCTTTGGATTTGATACCACTGTAACGCAATCAACAAATGCACACTCCGATCTGTACGCTGCCGAGGGGACAGTCCGCTGGTTTTTCTTCTCTACGATCTCTCCGATGATTGCAGCAGGTGAAGACGGCCTTGGCTTCCCTATCAACTTCCGTCCCGCTGCGGTCCGCGGTTGGTACACTTTTGCAAGCGACAGCGGTGATATGCTCAACATCGTTATTGGTTTCCAGAAAAATGGAGCGGGGATGGGATTCGCTGTTTTCAGCACCGGAGTTCCTCAGGCTATTTACAAGGAGTTCGTGGCAAATACGACATTCATCAGTGCAGATATTCCTGACACAATCACCTTCAGCGCCACAGTGGTAAACAGTCCAAGAACGCACGTCGGCACATCGTTCAAGCTTGATGATCTTGTGTATGGCCCGGCGACGGATGTATCAGATGATGGCAACGGCATTCCGGGTACATTCGCCCTTGAGCAGAATTACCCGAACCCATTCAACCCTGCCACGAGAATACAGTTCGAAGTCGGAAAAGAGGAACTTGTAACACTGAAAGTGTACAACCTGCTTGGAGCGGAAGTCGCAACTCTCGTGAACGGACATCTTTCTCCGGGCAGATACCGTGCTGAACTTGACGCAACCAACCTGCCGAGCGGCATGTACTTCTACCGCTTGCAGGCGGGAGAACATTCCGCACAAAGAAAGATGACACTCCTGAAATAATCTTCATCATGACTCTTGAACTCTTAGCCATCAGCGCCGCGATTCTGCTGGTGGCTTTTTTATATTCCTCGGTAGGCCACGCCGGCGCGTCCGGGTACATTGCCGTGATGACGCTCTTCAATCTCTCCCCCGCAGTCATCAGGCCCGCGGCACTTGTATTGAATATTCTTGTAGCTTGTCTTGCAACGTGGCAGTTCCGCAAGGCGGGATATTTTTCATGGGCGTTGTTCTGGCCCTTTGCTATTCTTGCAATCCCTTTCGCATTCATCGGCGGGTATATCACGTTGCCGGCACAGGTATTCAAGTCGCTCATCGGGGTTGTGCTTCTCTATTCGGCAGCACGCTTTTTCATTCGCCCAAAACCTGACGGGGAGATTTCCCCTCCGGATAAACCCGTTGCCATCGCTACAGGTGCTGTGCTGGGTACGTTATCCGGGTTGACCGGCGTTGGCGGCGGCATATTTCTGACGCCTTTGATGATCTTCATGCGGTGGGCTCAAACAAAAACTGCATCCGCGGTGTCCGCGCTTTTCATACTTTTCAACTCTATCGCGGGATTGTTTGGAAATATTATTAGCACAGGACAATTGCCATCGGTTGCTCTCCCCTTTTCCATCGCAGCGCTTGCCGGAGGGATGGCCGGCTCATACCTTGGCAGCAGGCGGTTTTCACCCATTCTTACCAAGAAGCTCCTGGGGGTGGTGCTCTTTATTGCAGGTATCAAACTTATTTTCGCCTGAGAACCAGGTCAGTTTACATTCACCATTGAAAGGAAACAGTCATGGCCAACAAAAACTGTCAGAGTTGCGGAATGCCTCTTTCGAAGGATACCGAAGGCGGAGGAACAGAACGTGACGGATCGAAAAGCGTCATGTACTGTAGCCATTGCTATCAGAAAGGGGAATTTACACTCCCAAATATTACGGTGGATGAGATGATCGAGAGGGTGAAAGGTAAAATGAAGGAGATGCACATCCCGGGATTTCTGGCATACTTCTTTACACGCAACATTCCGAACCTGAAACGCTGGGCGAAATAAATCTCCGGGTACATTTCCGAAATCCTCACTTGACGCTGGGGCGATGTTCGCCTATATTGATGATGTATAGTCCGGTCGCACAAGAAACAAGGTGAGCCAAGCTTGTTGAGTCTCCAATGCTGAAAACATCCATTCGGGAGGCATTCTTTATTCTTGCTGCCTCCATCGTGCTGGCGGTGTGCTATACCGGGTTCACTTCAAAGGGCGTATTCGCACCCAAACCGAAAGAGAAGCCTGTTACCGAAAGCACCTCCGCGCCGCAGTTCATTTCCTATGAAGAAGCCGTTATCCTCTTTGAAAAGCAAAACGCCTTGTTCGTTGATGCAAGGCATGAATATGATTTTCTGCTTGGCCATATCAAAGGAGCTGTTAATGTGCCTCTCGCAGATATTCACACTAACCCGGATATGCTGAGCAGGCTTGACAAAGGCCGGACATTGGTGACATACTGTGATGGAGTGGAATGTAATTCAAGCATCGGGCTTGCTACAACTCTCGATTCGCTTGGCTACAAGGATGTAAAGATTTTTTTCGGCGGATGGAAAGAGTGGGAGTCGCATGGGAAGCCTGTTGAAAAGGATAAATGAGTTGGGGACTGGGGTCTCGGGTTTGGGGTTTGGGGGTTGTTTGATATTTGTTATTTGGTTTTTGTAATTTCATTCAAGGAATCTTAGTGAAGGCGCTTCTCCAAAACGATTATTTGGTTCTCTCTATCCGCATCATCCTCGGAATGGTCTTTATTGTGGCCAGCATAGATAAGGTTGCCGACCCTGCAGCATTCGCAGGTTCAATTGGCAACTACAAGCTCCTCTCCCCGTCTGTTGCGTTGATTATTGCAACAGTCCTCCCATGGGTGGAGCTTCTCTGTGCGCTCGGGCTTATGTTCGGAGCCAAATGGCGTGGCAGTACTCTTCTGGTTTTTGCTATGTTGTTTG
>CAZWIN010000076.1:0-10250 GCA_964633855.1 uncultured Chitinophagales bacterium | reverse complement strand
CTTCACGTTGTCCGTGGGAATGGGGTCTATCCATTGTTATGCAGCATACGTTCGCGAAAAAGATGATATCGCACTTAATGCCGCATCGGCAGGCTGGATGAATGAGTTTGTAGAAGTGTTGTTAGGAGGATCTATCGTTATTCCGATTTCTGTTGCCTACTTTGGCCTCGAGTGGATACAGACACCCGGCAATGTAGGATTGTTTATGGGTTTCAAAACCATGCCCGTGTTGTTCCAGAACTGGGGACCGATACTCGCGGCAATCGCCGGCGTGGCGTGGTTTGGCTTGCTCTTCTTTGCAGGAATAACAAGCTCACTTGCCATGGGACAACCAGTGATGGCATTCATGCAGGATCATTTTAAAATGGATCGTGCACGTTCGGCAAAATTGTTTGGCATTATCTGCCTGGTACTCTCGCTCTGGTGTATCTTCTTCTACGGTTATGGCGCGTTCTTTGAGTTTGATGACTGGTCCGGAACTTTTGCCCTGGTGGTATTCGCCCTGCTCGAATCTATTGCGTTCGCCTGGGTATTCGGTATTGATAAGGGCTGGGAGGAAATCAACCGCGGCGCAGATATTACCATCCCCCATTTCTTCAAGTATGTGATAAAGTATGTAACGCCGACATTTCTTCTCTGTGTTTTTTTGGGATCGCTGATCAGCCCGTTGGACGGCAACTGGACTGGCGCATTCCAAAGCCTCTTCAGTGGCGGCGGGTGGCCGTTGGATGGCGGCAGCATCCTTGGAAAGTTATTCCATGTTGGTTATGATGATACCCGATGGTTTGTTGATGGCTCACCGACTCGAGTGTTTATTGTGGACGCAACACGCACCCTTTTACTGTTGACATTTCTTGGGATTGCGTATGCTATTCGACTGGCATGGAAAAACAAGGAAGGAGCACGCGCATGACATCAGCGGCCTTGATCACAATGCTTTTAGCATGGGCTATTATCGCCTTTTACACAACACGGTTCTTTCTGAAAGTGTTAAAAACACCGCAAGAAAAATAACGGTTGTTGCACTGTCAGGATCGTTAATGAAACGTCCCACGCACTATCGTACGCGGGACGTTTGTTTTACGCAAGAGTATATCTTCCGTCCTTATTTCAGTTTTTCAATACCCCACAGCTTCATCCGCTCCCTCATATCGCTGTCCGTCAGTTCATACCGGATGGGTGTGACAGAAACATAATTATCGCGTATGGCAATTTGGTCTGCATCGTCGTCCGTATCAGTTACTTTCATTCTTCCCGTAAGCCAGAAATACTCACGATTGGCGGGGTCCTTCCTCAAGTCGAACCAATCCTCCCACGACGATCTCCCCTGCTTGGTAATTTTCACACCTCGAATATCTTCTTCATTTCCGGCGGGAACATTCACATTGAGGAGCGTTCCTTCCGGCAGGCCGTGTCTGGCGACCTCCTGCGCAAGCCGTGCTGTAAATCTCGCGGCATAGGAAAAGTCTGCATCATCATAGGTGGTCAGTGAGACGGCAATGGAAGGAATGCCCAGAATTGTCCCCTCCGTCGCAGCCGAGACTGTTCCCGAATAAAGAATATTAATTGCTGTGTTGGAACCATGGTTGATACCGGAAATCACCAGATCGGGCGGTTCCTTCAGCATAAACCTTACCCCAAGTTTGACTGCATCCGCCGGAGTACCGTCCACTGCATACCCGAAGAAATCGTTGTTCTTTCTGAAGGGGAGCGCGCGAATCGGGTAGTTCATCGTGATGGCGTGGCCGACAGCACTCTGTTGTTTGTCCGGGGCGATCACAGTAATATCAGCGATCTTTTTGAGCTCCTGAGCCAGGGCAAAAATGCCGGGCGCATCTATGCCGTCATCATTGGAGACAAGAATATGGAGTGATTTTGTCATGGCAAATACTCATCAAAGGGCAAAAAACACGGGAAAGACTTTTTGAACAGCCAGCCAACGGCTGGCCAGACTGTACAAACTCCACCAACTTCATTTACTCCGGCAACTCTAATAACTTTCCTTCTTCATTGGGAATGCCCCGGACTTTACATCCGTGATGTATGAAGCAAACGCCTTGCGCATTATCTGCGCCATTTCAGTATATCGGCGCACAAAACGCGGCTTGAACTCTTCCGTCATACCGAGCATATCATACACAACAAGGACCTGCCCATCACAATGCGGGCCAGCACCAATACCAATAGTGGGAACAGGTATGGACTGAGTCACTTTCTTTGCCAAAGCGGCGGGAATTTTTTCGAGGACGATGGCGAAGACCCCGGCATCGGCAAGAACTTTTGCATCTTCTAGCAACTCTTTTGCCTCTTTGCTGTCTTGTGCGCGAACCTCATAGGTTCCGAACTTATTGATCGCCTGCGGAGTAAGGCCAAGATGGCCCATCACCGGGATCCCAATTTTCACGAGGTGTTTGACGATATCGGCAATATATGCCCCGCCTTCAAGCTTGACAGCCCCCACCCCGACTTCTTTCATTACCCTGCCGCAATTGCGTACGGCTTCATCAACACTATTCTGGTATGACATAAACGGCATATCGACAACAATGAGGGCGTTCTTCACCGCCCGCTTGACGGCTTTTGCGTGGTACATCATGTCATCAACGGTCACGGGCAATGTTGTCTCATGGCCCTGAATCACGTTGGCAAGCGAGTCGCCAACGAGAATGATATCCATCCCCACCATGTCAAGATTCTTGGCAACAAGAAAATCATAGCCCGTCAGCATCGCGATCTTTTCACCGGTGTGCTTCATGGTCATCACTGTTTTCGTCGTAACAACTCTCGGCTTGCGGGGCTTTTCAGGCATCGGCATTGTTGTACGCTTAGGCATGTTTCAGCTCGCTGAATATGGGGTGGTAATCCGCAGAATCAAATTCAATTTCCCATTCCTGTTCAAATCCTTTTTTTATGCAATCACCAAGCGTTCCCATATCCACATCCGTGCCGGTGATTTCTTTCAGGTCAACTGTCCGCACGCTCAGTTCATTCGCGATAGAGTCAACTTCGTTGGCATCTTTCACACAGAGCAGTTGCGCAAGCAGTTTGTGAGACGGGCCGGTAAGTATGGACCCGTGCTGCAAAACAACATGCCGGTCATCCCGGCTAAACCTGCGCTGCGCACTGCCCACCAGTTTTCTTCCACGCCATTCAATTTCGTACTTCGCTGAACTGGTAAAACACGGAATTGACATGCCGGATGTATGCATACCGGCGAAACGCGGCTGTGAACGTTGAAAGTCCGCGTTAACACCAAACAACCTCAACCCGCGGACAAGGGCTCTGCTGACCACACTATAGATGACCGATGCACTTCCGCTTTCAGAACCATCCAACGGTATGATACAACTGTACGTCAACTCCTCTGCATGAAGAATTGCCCGGCCACCGGTCGGGCGCCTGACAATATCAACTCCCCGAGCATGACAGGCCTCAACGTCAATATCTTCCAATTGCTGGTGGTACCCCAAAGAAACAGCATTGGGATGCCAGCGATACAGCCGGAGAAGTGGCATGTTTGCGCCTGACAGGACGCCTTCTGCAAGTTCCCCATCGAGCTGCATGTTGAAGGCACCCGTGCTGGGCCCAGTATCCAGAAACAGCCAGTTTGAGTTCATCCCTTAGTGATGTCGCCTGTTCCGCGGTCCCGCAATTATTCCACGGGCGCTCTTTGCAACAAATGTCATCAAGGCCTGGACTTCGGACACTGCAGATAATTTCGGGTCGCTTTTGATCTTTTCCATCGCCTGGGAAACATTCAGGCCGGAATTGTAGATGAGAGTATAGGCGGTATCGAGGGCAGAGATTGCTTCAGGGGTAAATCCGCGCCTCCTTAAGCCGACAGAATTGAGTCCCTGAAAAATCAATGGCTCCTGTCCTGCCAGCACAAATGGCGGGACATCCTTGGGCACACGCAAACCGCCACCAATCATGGAATGTTGCCCTATGCGGACAAACTGATGCACGGGTGTGATCCCCCCGATAATCACATGATCTTCGACGATACAATGGCCTGCAAGCATCGCGGCATTGGACATGATGACCTTGTTGCCAACAACACAGTCATGTGCTATGTGGACATATCCCATCAGCAGGCAATCGCTTCCGATAATCGTACGCCCTGTTTCACCGGTTCCCCGGTGCAGCGTTGCATATTCCCGCACGACGGTCCGATCGCCGACTTCGCACGTGGTTGGCTCGTCACGGTATTTCAAGTCTTGCGGCTCGTGCCCGACAACAGCTCCATGATGAATCCTGCATTGCTTTCCGATGCGGGCACCTCGTCCAATCAAAGCATTGGCATCAATTGTAGTCCCCTCACCGACAATGACATTGTCTTCAATAATTGTGAACGGGCCGACGGTGACATTATCACTAAGTTCAGCCTTCGCGCTGACCAACGCACGCGAATCAATGGTGGTGGGCATAATGGGTTACTTCATTTCTGATTTTGAGGTGCGCCCAGATGAACCGTTTCCCGCAACTCCCGGTTTTGCATCCACACGGTCAACAATGGAGGCCATCATCTCCGCCTCCGCAACAAGACTTCCGTCGACAAAAGCTTTTCCCTTCATTACACAAATGCGGCTTTTGCGGCTCACCATCTCCAATTCAAACACCAACTGGTCTCCCGGCAATACGGTCTTGCGAAATTTTACATTGTTGATTGCCATGAAGTACACCAATTTGTCTCCGGGGTTTTCGACTCCATTCAAGAGAAGTATTCCGCCCGTTTGCGCCATACCCTCCACAATCAATACGCCGGGCATGACCGGTTGGCCGGGGAAATGTCCTTCAAAAAACGGCTCGTTGGAAGTTACGTTTTTTACACCGACAATACGCTCATCCAGTTTGAACTCGATGATTTTGTCCACAAGAAGAAACGGATAGCGGTGTGGAAGGATCTTTTTGATGGCGTTAATATCAAAAATGACACCTTCCTTTCGTTCATGCTGGTATTTGCGGACAAGTGCCTTCTGCTGGTAGAGCTTCCTCACCATCTTTGCGAACTCAATGTTACTTGCATGTCCGGGACGCGCTGCAAGTATCTGCGCTTTGAAAGGAACACCGATAAGCGCAAGATCGCCCATCATATCAAGCAGCTTGTGTCGTGCCGGCTCATTGCGAAACCTCAACGGCCGGTCATTGAGAACACCGTTGCTTCCAAGAATCACCGAATCCTTGATGCCCAACTTTCCGGCAATTCTCTTGAGCTCCTCGGCTGGCAAATCCCTGTCAACAATCACAATCGCATTGTCCATGTTGCCACCGCGAATTAATCCCTGGCTGTGCAACATCTCCACTTCGTGCAGAAAGCAAAACGTCCGGCAGGGTGCAAATTCAGAGATGAATTCTTTTTCCAGATTGAACAAGCCGCTATGCTGGCTGCCGAGCGCGGGGTTGTGGTAGTCCACCATCACCGTTATGCGGTAATCATCGGTTGGAAGCGCAACGATATCGACGCCTTTTTCTTCGTTATGATACTCAACGGGCTGGTCGATTATAAGATAATCCTTGGCGGCATTTTGCTTCTCAAAGCCCGCCTGCAGCAGTACATCAACGTACGGTTTGGCGCTGCCATCACCAATGGGGGGCTCATTGTTGTCCAGCTCAACAACCACGTTATCAATCTGCAGCCCAACAAGTGCTGCGAGCACATGCTCCACAGTGTGGACACGAGCTTCGCCCACGGCAAGCGTCGTACCACGCGCAATATCAACTACATAATCCACATTTGCGGGCACTTCGGGAGAGCCGCCAAGATCGATGCGACGGAACTTTATGCCGTAGTTCTCGGGCGCGGGCCTGAATGTCATAGTGCACATGTTTCCCGTGTGCAGCCCGACACCACTCATGGACACCGGTTGTTTGATTGTGCGTTGCTGTACTACCATAAGAATTCCCCGGATACTACCTGAAGCATTTGTGATATGTTGTATGCGTATGAATGATGATTTGTGCCGGGCAAAGAATCACCATCCGACGTTCAATTATTTCTGAACGTCCCTCTTGCCAAGCTCCGCTTCAAGAGCCTCAACCCGTTTTTGAAGTTCCCGGACCGTATTGAGCAGGTCGGGTAACTGTGTCACTGCGCCTTGAATACGAAATGCCTCCCGGTACGGATACGCAGGGGACCCGAAGAGGGTCATCCCAGGCTTGTGAATAGAATGATGGATGCCCGCCTGTGCGCCGATTTTGGTCTTGTCTGCAATCTCGAGATGGCCGGTGATGCCCACCTGGCCGCCAATCATGTTGTTTGCGCCGACCTTGGTGCTTCCCGAGATGCCAGTTTGCGCCGCGATCACAGTATGTTCGCCAATGACAACATTATGAGCAACCATGATGAGATTGTCAAGTTTCGTCCCCTTTTTGATGCGTGTCTCTCCCATCGTTGCGCGATCAATCGTTGTATTTGCGCCGACCTCAACATCGTCTTCGACAACAACAATACCCAACTGCGGAATTTTATCGTACGAGCCGTCCGGCCGTGGCGCAAACCCGAAACCATCACTACCAATCACAACACCCGGTTGGAGAATCACGCGGTCTCCGATCGTACATCCTTCGCGGACAGTCACGCCGGAATACACCAGAGAATGTTGTCCAATACTTACATCATTGCTGATGACAGAGTTGTGGCCGATCATCGTATCATCGCCCACTGTACATCGTTCACCGATAACAACATGAGCGCCTATCCGCACGTTTTTCCCAAGCATTGCGGAACTTGCAATGACCGCGCTCGGATGTATTCCCGGTGGAAACGGATCAGCAGGAGGATGAAATGTCACCAGAACTTTGAGGAAGGATGCATACGGGTCTGCAACACGGAGAAGTGCCGGCAAAACCCGGCCTGTCCCTTCGGACCTGAACTCTTTGCCAATGATTACCGCGGAAGCGCGGGTGGTTTCTGCAAATTTGGCGTAACGCGGGTTGGCGATAAACGTGATGTCACCTTCCGTTGCTTCCTCAATTTTTGCCACGCGCTGAATCTCAACACCATCATTCCCCTCCATCTCCGCGTTCAGCAAAACAGCAATATCACGGAGTTTCATGGATTCTCCCGGCGCCCCTATTTGCGAAAGGACTGCATACGTTTGAGGACCTTGTCTGTAAGGTCATTTTTGGGATTGGCATACATGAGAAGGATATCGCCGCTCTTGTCAAAGATATAATCATATCCTTCATCCTTCGCAAGATCCTCCAATACCTGAAAGAGCTTGTTCTGGACGGGCTTCATGACTTCATTTTGTTTTTGAAACAGCTCGCCGTTCTGCCCGAATTTGCGATTCCGGAAATCCACAATGCTCTGGTCGAGTTCACGCAGCTGGCGTTCCTGTTCAGTGCGCACTTGATCGGTGAGAATGAGCTTTTTCTTGTCATACTCTTCAAACTTGCGTTTCCACTCTTCCTGCATCTTCTGCAGTTCGGTTTCCCACTGACTCACCTGCTGGTCGAGCGCCTTCTGCGCGTCCTGCGCCTCGGCAAGTTGCTGCATAACTGTTTCTGAACTGAAGTGCCCAATCGTTGATTGTCCAAAAGACGAGCTCGCAGCCAGCACAAACACAAGGGCAAACACAACTCTCTTCATCCGTAACTCCGTTCTGTATGTTGGATATGAACGGCGCGGCTATTTGCCGCGCTTCAAACGGTCAATCACTTTGTACGTCAGGTCGTGCGCGGGATCGCCAAACAACAATACATTGACCTGATCCGTCTTGTCGAAGACAAAGGTATACTTCTCCTCCTTTGCCACACGCTCGATACCCGAAAGAATCTTTGCCTTCAACGGCGCAACAATTCTCTCCGTTTCTTTTGCCAGGTCGCCGTCGTTGCCGAGTTTTTCGGCACGGAAGGCACGATATTTTCCCTCAAGATTAACAATTTCCTCTTCCGCCGCTTTCTTGGCAGACTCCGTCATCATGGATTTCTTCTTGTTGTAATCATCATATTTTGACTGGAGGTCTTTTTCCATTGCCTCAAGCTGATCCTGGATCGGCTTTGCCATCGCATCGATCTTTTTTTGTGCTTCCTGCGCCTCAGGCAGTTCCATGAAAATCTTGTTGGAATTAACAAACCCGATTTTCGTTGTTTGGGCATTACCTGCTAAGGCAACAACAGCAAGAAGAACAAGAGCACAGACTATTCTTTTCACGCACACCTCATTATTATTTGGACATTACGAACTGCTATTGCATTAAAAACCGCGGCCGAATACAAAATGAAAATGCCATCCATCGGGCGTGCCGTCCCTCGGCTGGACGTCATCAAACCCGTATCCATAGTCAAAACCGATAAGCCCGATCGGTGCGATCTGGAGCCGTGCACCGAAACCGGCAGACCGTTTCAAATCAAAGAAGTCGGCTTTCGAAAAAGTTTCGAAGACATTCCCTCCCTCTGCAAATCCCAGAACATAAATGGGAATGGGATTGAGGGAGAGCGCCAGGCGGAGTTCCGCCGTTTGTCTCGTCATCGCCTTTCCGCCAACGACTGACCTGCTTGCGTTCTGCGGACCGATGGACTGATCTTCGTAGCCGCGCAAGGGAGTCGTGGAAATATATCCCAATCCCGTACCCCCCATAAAGAACAATTCAATGGGAGGGATCTCCGCTCCCGTACCGAACTCCGAAAGATATCCGTATTGAGAGTTCAGAAACAATGCAACGCGGCTGCTGTTGAACAGCGGAACGTTCCATTCAGACTGAAATATCCACTTATGAAAATCAATGCTCCCGGGAAGGAGCGGCCCGCCGGACATCTCAATGGAAAGAGACACATTGGAGCCGAATGTCGGGAAGACTGGATTGTCCACACTGTTTCTGCTGATCACCTGTGTGAGGCTCACCTGTGTGGAGCGTCCCTCGGTGTAAATATTCCGTCCGTCACGAACGTCATTATGCTGCGCGTTGAGAATCCTATCTCCGCGGAAATAATCATCCGGCCACTTGAAGCGCCTACCGACGCGGATAGAGCCACCTGTCTGGCGTAAATCAAAGGTATACGCCTGCCGGGTGTCAAAAAGGCTCACGCCAAACAAGGTCGGGGTACCGTACAGCCAGGGTTCCGTAAAACCTATGGTAAATGTCCGATAGCTCGTACTTGTGCCAAACTGCCATTCAAAATTCAGCACCTGGCCGCCACCGCCCGAAAGCGGATCATCAATTGCAAAATTATTGATGGTGAATCCAAGCGCGCCGGTCACACCGTACGCTCCGCTGTAACCGATCGAGGCATTAATGTTGTCGCTGGATTTCTCCTCGACTTCATACGACACATCGACGGTCTTGTCATCAACAAGATTGTAGTCTGGCCTGATCTTCTCCGGGTTGAAATAATTCAACACCGAAATCTGGCGTGCGCTTCGGACTATTGCTGCGCGGCTGAAGAAATCACCAGGGCGTGTATACAACTCACGCCTGATCACTTTGTCCTGCGTCTTGGTGTTTCCCTTCAGAGTGACATGACCAATCCTGAACTGGTTTTGCTCATACACTTTTATATTGATATCAATACTGTCTGCACCAACGCGTACCTCCTCCTGCTCGAGGTTGAACCGCAAGTAGCCGTTATCAAGATAGAGGGAAGCAACATCGCTTTGCGCCTCATTGCCCCGGAGGTTTTGTTCAAACCTCTCCGAATTGTAGATGTCGCCGCGCATCATATTGAGCCGCTCGTTCAGGATGCTGTCGGGGTAAATTGCATTCCCCTCCCAGGTAACGTTGCGGATTTTGTATTGCGGCCCTTCGTTGACGCGGATAACGATATGCATATCCTCTTTGTTGTCACTGTAGGAAATGGAATCGCCTGTGACTTCGGCATCACGATACCCGTTCTTCCTGTAGAATTTCACCAGCAACCGTTTGTCTTCCTCGTATTTCTTGCGGTCAAAGTTGGCGGAGGACCAGAACTTCCACCAACGCTTCTCCGAGGTTTCACTTAACTCGCCGCGCAGGTCATCACTGGAAAAGGCGTGGTTGCCCTCAAACATGATTGTTGCAACCTGGACTTCCTTCCCTTCATCAATATCAATATTTACGATCACGCGGCCGGAGACGGTATCAGCAGGTTCTGTCGTCACATTAACATCCGCAAGCAGGAACCCCTCCGCCTCATACAACTTTTTGACTTCCTTTTTGATCTTTACAAGCTCTTGAGGTTTTAATGCCTTGCCCGGCTCAAGCATGACTTTTTTGAGAATGTCGTCTTCACTGATTTCATCGTTACCATGAATCTGTGCCTTTTCGTACCGC